>CAZKPI010000139.1:0-9842 GCA_964554555.1 uncultured bacterium | reverse complement strand
GCCCGGGCGGGGAAGGTCGGGCGCCGCGGCGGGCGGGCTTCCTGCCCAGCTCTGGCGGGCCGACCACCGGCCCCAGCCCCCTGCCCAACCGCGGGGCCCGCGGCCGCCCATTCGGCGACCGAACCCCTGGCCGCGACCACCACCGGTGACGAAGCCGGGTGCGTCGAACCCGTTGCAACATCCCATTCGGCGGCCGGTCCGCGGTCCCTGGCCCTGGGGGCCTGTTCCATTTCCTCGCGGCATACGATTTCCTCCTGTTGATAACTCCCTTGGCTTGGCGGCAGAGCGCCAAATCAGGGGCCGATGGCACCCGGATCGGCGGGTGCACCCCCCTTGTGATCCGCCAAACGATTGTGCGGTTCTGCCATCCATGGCCACAAGGGTAGAACCGACCTCCAGTCGGCTGTTTCCGGCGATCGGCGCCGTGCCGTCCGCCCGGTTCGGGGGCGGGTCGTCTTCTTCGCCAGGCCGGCGGTCCGGCCGACCTGGGTTGTCCGGTGGGGGTCCACCCGGTCTGGTCGCTGTCAACCGGCCGGGTGCCGGGTGTTCAGCAGGTGCCCGCCCAATTCCCAGAGGAGGAGCACGGCTACCAGCCACAGCCAGCCCAATCCTCCTCCCGCTCCCCGCCCGGGGAAGCCCAGCCCCCGCTCCGGGCAGAGGCCAAACCCCCGGCCGGAACCGGGACCAAGGCCACGGGGCCCCGTTCCATTCCATGCAGGCATCGTGATCAACCCTCCTGTTCTGTTGGGATCACCGCGCGTCAGGGCGGCGTGTGCCGCGCCACCGCTGGCCGCGGCCCCATCCGTGCCGGCCCGGTCCCCTGGGGCGGTCCCGGGGGGCGGTCGGCTGGTCGGTGTCGTGGCCGGCGGGTTGGGGCGGCTGGTTGTGGCCAGGCCCGGTGGCGGGTGCGGGTGGAGTCTGGCCACCGGTGTCGGCTGGCCCTCTGCGTTGCAGGTCATGGCCGTGGCAACTGGGGCATTCGTCGGCGGGGTCTGCCCGGTCGGCCGGAACCATCCATTCATGGGAGCAGGCCCGGCAGGCGAACCCGGTCCAGGGGCCGGTGTGAACGGGGCCGCCCTCGATGTGCAGGGCCAGGCCACGGGTCAGGACCGAGGCCACCTTGCGGTGGGCGGTTTCCAGGATGCGGCCGAAGGTCGGGCGGGAGATGCCCATGCGGGTGGCGGCCTCCTCCTGGAGCAGTCCTTCCCCGTCGGCGAGGCGGATGGCCTCGAACTCGTCGAGGGTCATCACCACGCGCTCCAGGAGACGGCCGGGGATTCCGGCCGGCTTGAAGACACTTGCCCCGGGCTGGCCGGTCACCCGGCGACAGGAATGCGGACGAACCATGACGCAACCTCCATGTTCAATATAAGCATATGCTCATAACCCGTCAAGGGGTAATTATCGCACATCCGCTTTCCCCTGCCCGGGCCGCAGGCTTCATGCTACGTCAAGAATGGCTCCCGCCCAACCCCCCAGGCGGTTCTTCAGGCAGACGCGAGGCGGGGGGGCGCCGCCTTTGCTTTGCGACGGGCCATCGCGGGTGTCGTCGGCCGACCCTTGACCGGTATGCTATGCTGGGACCATGTCCAAGCGCGTCGCTCCTGCCCCGTTCCGTCTGGGAGGGGATTCCGCCTCCATCATCCTGGATTCCCTCACGGAGGGGGTGTTCACGGTCGACCGCGACTGGCGGATCACCTCTTTCAACAAGGCGGCTTCGATCATCACGGGGATTCCCCGCCCGTTGGCGCTGGGCCGGCCCTGTTGCGAGGTGTTCCGGGCCAACATCTGTGAGACCTCCTGCGCCCTTCGCCAGACCATGGAAAGCGGCAAACCGGTGCTCAACCGGTCGATCTTCGTGGTGAACCCGCGCGGTGAGCGCATTCCGATCAGCGTCTCGACCGCTTTACTGCGCGATCGGGGAGGACGGCTGATCGGGGGGGTGGAGACCTTTCGCGACCTGACCCTGGTCGAAGAACTGCGCAAGGAACTGCTCCATCAGCGCAGTATCGGGGACATCGTCACCCAGAGCCCCCGCATGGCGCCCATCCTCGAAATGATCCCGGCGGCGGCCGACAGCGGATCGACCGTGCTCCTGCTCGGGGAGAGCGGCACGGGCAAGGAACTGGTGGCGCGGGCCCTGCACGCCCTCAGTCCGCGCCGCGCCGGTCCCCTGGTCACGGTGAACTGCGGCGCCCTGCCCGAGAACCTTCTCGAATCCGAGTTGTTCGGATACAAGAAGGGCGCCTTCACCGATGCCCGTCACGACAAGCCTGGCCGGTTCGCCCTGGCCGCGGGGGGCACCCTCTTCCTGGACGAGATCGGCGACCTGCCGCTGTCACTGCAGGTCAAGCTGTTGCGGGTCATCCAGGAACGCACGTTCGAACCGCTTGGCGGCACCCGCCCCGAAAAGGCCGATGTGCGGCTGATCGCGGCCACCAACCGCGACCTTGCCGCCCTGGTCCGGGAGCGCCGCTTCCGTCAGGACCTGTACTATCGGGTCAATGTGTTGAGCATTGCCCTGCCGCCCCTGCGAGAGCGCCCAGAGGACATTCCTCTGCTGGTGGACCACTTCATCCAGCGGTTCAACCTGACGCGGGGAACCGCCGTCACCGGCATTTCCCCCTCTGCCCTTCAGCTGATCATGGCCCATGAGTTTCCCGGAAACGTGCGGGAACTGGAAAACCTCATCGAGCACGCCTTCATCTTTTGCCGGAAAGGGCCGATCAAGCCGGAACACCTGCCGTCTGAGTTCCGGTCGCGGCCAGCCGCGGGTGTTCTGGAAGCCGCTTCCCTGAAGGAACTCGAGGCCCGTTTTCTTCAGCAGGTCCTGAACCGCCACGGTCTCGATCGAACCGCCGCCGCCCGCGAACTGGGCATCCATCCGGTCACCCTCTGGCGCAAGCTCAAGCGCCACGGCCTCTGACCCCCGGTTCCCGCCAGGCACATGGGCCAGTGCCCCCAAGGGCCCGGCTGGCGACGCCCGGCCGGCGTCCGGCGGGGCCGGCGCGAGGGGTGCGCCCTGTCGGCTGGCGGCACCGGGCGGCTTTCCGCCATCGTCTCGCGGTCGCGCGACCTTGGCGATGTGCCCGAACCGGGGTGGGGATGCCGGGTCGGCCGGCAGGGCGGGGGCCCGGCGCGCGGCCAGACGGTCGGGCGCCGGTATTGCAAAAATGCAACAGACGGACACCTCCCCGTCTATTGCAAAAATGCAACAGACGGACACCTCCCCGTCCGGGAGTGAAACAGGCGGCGGGCCCCAGCGGCCGGTGCGGGCGCCGCCGGGGGTCGGGCCCGCGTCAGGGCTGGCAGGGTTGGTATGGCCATTGCGAACGGGCCCGGCAAGCCCACGGCCGGGCATGCGGTCCGGCCGCCCAGGAGATGACCCGTCATGATGGATTCAGCCCCTGGTCCTGGTTTTCCCCCTTCCCAGCCCCCCGGCTCCTGCGGCCTGGTGGCGGCCCTGTGCGTCAGTCCCGGGGCGGGGACGGCCAAAACGCCCGTGCTGCAGGTGGACCTGGTGGCCGGCCACGGCATCGTCGGCGACGGGCACGCCGGGACGGTCCGGCCGGTCAGCCTGCTGATGTGGGAGCGGGTGGAAGCCTGGTGCCAGGCGGGAGGGGCCGCCCTGCCGCGGCCGCACCCCGGCGATTTCGCGGAAAACGTGCTGACCCGCGGCCTGGACCTGTCGGTGGCCGCGGTCGGCCGGCACCTCGAGATTGGGGGGGCCCGGCTCGAGGTGGTTCAGCTCGGCAAGCCGGTCCAGCCCGATCACTACTCGTTCCACGGCCATCGTCTCCTGCCCACCGACGGGGTGTTCTGCCGGGTGGTGTCCGGCGGCCGTGTTGTGGCCGGCGACCGGGTCCGGTGGCTCCCTGCAGGGGCGAGCGGGCCGGGGCCAACGGGGTGGGCGGGCAACCGGTTCGAACAGGCCCGCCGCCGCTGGCTGGACGTTCCCCGGGCGTGCGGTCTGGGGCGTCCCCTGGCCGACCCCTGGTTCGACCCGGGTGCCTGGCGGTTCGACGACGATGGCCGTCTCCGGGGCCGGTTCCGCGGGGAAGACCACCACGGAGGCTACGCGGCTCTTGTCCATGGCGGGGTGATCGCCGCGCTGGCGGATGCCGCCATGACCCATTGCCTGTTCGGCCACGACGTCTCGGCCTACACGGCCCGTCTCGAGGTGACCTACCGCCGGCCCCTGCGCCTGGGGGCCGACGCCGACCTGTCGGTCCGGCTTGACGAGGTGCTGGGAGAACAGCTCTACCGCCTTACCTTTTCCATCAGCCAGGACGGTGAGGAAAAGGCCGCCGCCAAGGGAACCTTCTTCCGGCCCATGGCGGGCGACCCCCTCCTGGTCACGGGAAAGGACCGGTAGCCCTCCGGTGCCGGGCGGCCCGGCGGGGCGTTCCCTCGGCGCCCCGACAGGGTTTCACCAGGAACGCGGGTGCACGGGTCTGGGGAAGCGGAAGCGGTCGTCCAGCCCCCGGCTGATGTTTCACCCGGATTGGCCGGCGCCCGGCGGGTTCCGGTTCCTGTCCCCATTCCCGGACAGCCGTTTCGCCTGCCCCTTGCCAGGGGGGGGATTCTCCTGTACCCTGAGCCAACCCCGCAAGGGAATCTATGTTGGAGGATCGCATGCGAAAGAATGTCTGCCTGGGGATCTGCTTCGGCCTGCTGTCGGCCATGTCGGCCTGGGGGGCCCCCCCCACCGTCCTCGATCTGCCCCGCGAGTCGAGTTTCGCCCCGACGAGCGTGAGCGAGCCGTTCGAGGTGACCATGGAGCGCGAGATCGCCCAGAAGCCCCGGGTGATGCAGGAACACCAGGACTACCTGAACGCCCGCTACGACCTGACCCGCCGGGTCGATCCGGTCGCCACCATGTCCGGCGGCAAACCCCTGCCCGTGGGTCCCACCGCGCGACTGCCCGAAGGCATGACCTTCGAGAAGCTGGCCAACATGCCGCCCGCCGAAATCAAGGCCAAGGGCATCTTCCCCTACAAGCCGCTGGCCTTCATCAAGCACTCGGTTGGCGGCATGGTCTTCCCCAAGCACGTCATCCGGGCGTTGCCCCGCCTCGAGCGGTTCGACCTGGATTACGACCTGCCCGAACACTTTCTGCCGGAGTTCCCGCCGCCCATCTATCTGACCACCCACAAAGAGGCGGGCGATGTCTCCCAGGGCAAGCTGGTGACGATCGACAATTACTACGAGTTGTTCAACGGCCTGCTCAATCCCAAGCAGTTGGAAGGCCTGCGGCTCCTGGTCACCCAGTTCCCGCAACAGCAGTTCAACGCCACCGATGACCGCAAGACCGTCAAGCCCAGCCTGGGGGTGACCTGCTTCGACTGCCATGCCAACGGGCACACCAACCGCGCCACCCACCTGGTGGGCGACATCCGGCCCCAGGCCCACCGCAACCGCATCAACACCCCCTCCCTGCGCGGGGTCAACCAGCAGAGGCTGTTCGGCTCCCAGCGCGCGCTGAAGAGCATCGAGGATTTCACCGAGTTCGAACAGCGGGCGGCCTACTTCGACGGCGATCCGTGCATCGCCACCAAGAAAGGCGTCAACATCCTCGAGCGCGGCAGTGAGGTTCATTTCATGGCCGAGTTCCAGGCCCTGCTCGACTTCCCGCCGGCCCCCAAACTCGACATCTACGGCAAGCTCGATCCACGCAAGGCCACCAAAGACGAGATGGCCGGCCAGAAGATCTTCTTCGGCAAGGGGAAGTGCATGGAATGCCACTCCGGGCCCCATTATTCCGACAACGCCATGCACGACCTGCAGGTGGAACGCTTCTACGAGTCCGGGATGGTCCACGAGCAGTACATCCGGCCCACCGGGCCGATCAAGACCTTCCCCCTGCGCGGCGTGAAGGATTCCCCGCCCTACCTGCACGACGGCCGCTGTCTGACCCTCGAGGACACCGTCGAGTTCTTCAACCTGATCCAGGAACTGCGGCTCACACCGCAGGAAAAAAAGCAGTTGGTCGCCTTCCTGCGCCAGTTGTAGGATCGGTGCCGCCTTCCCGTGCCCGGGGCTCAGGCCCCGGGCATTTTTCTGGCTGGGAATGGCCTGAAGGCTGAGCCCGGGGAAGGCCAGGGAGTGGCCGACGCGATGGGCATCCCCCGGCGCGAGGTTCCGAAGCAAACCCGGCCCCGCATGACGTTCCCGAACCCCCGGCGCCGGCCTTTGACCCCGCCGGACTTTTCCGGCGGCGGGAAACCGTGACAGGGGGCGAGTCGTGGCTGGTCGGCGGGGAAGGGAGGCGTTGGCCGGAGGGGAAGGGCCGAGGCTCCGGCCTTGCCGCAGATCGGTGTCCGGTGCGGGAGGGGCCGTCAGCCGGAAGGGGCCGCCCGGTTCCAGCCCGGTCTGGTTCGCCGGGGGCGGCAGGGTGACGGGGGCGGGAGGGCCCGGCCGGCGAGGTCATTTCTTCAGGAAGTAGAAGCGGGTGCGGCCGCCCGGTTGGCTTTCCACGGAGATGCCCTGAGCGAACACGGTGACCACCCGCTGGCCGGGAGCGATGTCCTGGCCGGCCCCCACGGTCGACTCGTTGCCGTTGAAGCGGATGCGGGCCTTTGCTCCGGGGCCGGAGCCGAGGATCTGCAGGACTTCGAGGGAGGCCCCGCCCGCCAGCATGCCGGCGTCGATGTGGATGACCACCGAGCACTGGTCGGCGATGCGGACGTTGTCGTCGAACGGGTGGGCACACTCGACGCGCACCGAGACCAGGTAGCGCTTGCGCATGGTGGTGACCACCCCGCCCTCGGTGGTCACGTGGATGCCCAGCAATTCCTCGACCGACAGCAGGTCGATCTCGACGGTATCGACGTCGGTCACCAGCCGCTTTTCACGGACGGGGGCGAGCGACTCGCGGAAGGCGGTGGTCAGGCTGTAGGCACGCTTCGGCAGGGGGCGGGTGTCGTAGGTCTCGACCCGCTCCACCAGCAAAAGGTCGGCCACCCCGGTCCGGTGAAAATCGGGGCCGGGTTCGAGCCGCAGTTCGTACCAGGTGATCGTGCCAGGCTGGTGGGAACCCCCCTCGGTCTCGGGCTGGCAGGCGGGGAAGACCATGAGCGTGCGTCCGCCCCCCTGGGCGGCGGTGAGGCCGGTCACCGCCTTCAGGTCCATGTCCTGGCTGTCCTTGACCTTGAGGAAGCGGAGCCGCCCGGAATCGTCGTAGGTCCGGAATTCCTTGTAACTCTGGATGAGCTGGTGGGTGCCGGTTTTCACGAGGGTGGTCGGGTAGCTGGTCTTCTTGAGCGCCTGGGCGATGGCCCGGGTGCCGTTGCGCAGTTCGGTGATGGCCTTCTGCAGCCAGAATCCCTTCTGCGATTCACGCCGGGCGTGGCTCATCACCTGGAACGCCACGAAGAACAGCATGGCCGCGAGGATGAAGGTGATGGTTCCCTCGACGACCGAGAAGCCGGCGCGTCGCGGGCCCGCCGGACCGGGCCTCATGGGGCGATCCCTCCGGTGAACCGCGACACGATGACCTTTTCCGACAACGTCTCCTCGAAGGTCATCCGGGCGTTGCCCTTGACGGCGGCGTGCACCTCGACGGAATAGCCGTCCTGCACGTGTTTCATCGCCTGGGTCGAGCTGTCGAACGTGAGCTTCACCAACCGGTAGCGGCCGTCGAAGGGATCCTCGGCGACGATCTGGTCGGCATCATAGAGGGAAGCATCCGGGGCGGCGGGGCCGAACCGAATGGCGGGATGCAGGTCGCTGTCGACGTCGGGGTAGGGGGCGACGGCCCCGCTCTCGAACGCGTCGTAGGTCTCCTGGGGCAGGAGGCGGAGCTTGAGCTGGACGTGCTGGAAGGCGGAATGGGCCAGATAATACGCCTGCAGTTGACCGATGGTCTTGCGGTTCTGCAGGGAAAGGTTGGCGTTCGCCCCGATCAGGAAATAGACCAGAATCCCCATGCTGAAACCGAAGAACAGCACCACGACCACCGCCAAGCCCTGTCGTCGCCCCATGCCCTCATCCGTCCAGGTGGGACTTGACGGCGACCAGCCGTAACGACCGGGCCTGCGGATCCTTCAGAGGGTCGCGGCCCTTGGTCAGCGACCACCGGATCTCCAGGGTCAGCTTCTTCATCAGGGTATATCGGCCGTCGGCGTCTTTGGGGGTCAGGTCGGCCGAACCGAGTGTGCGCAGGCCCCGGCCGGGGATATCCACGGCGAACTGGAGGTTGTCGAGGTCCCGGCATTGCAGGCGGATACGATAGAGGAATCCCTTGCGGTCGGTCAGCAAGCCGTCCCCGCGCCAGGTCTGGGCGGCCGCGCCCTCGCATCCGGAGCCGAACATGCGGGGAATGGCCGCCCCCAACAGCGTCTGGACCGCTCCGATGTTCTTTGGGTCGTCGAACCGCGCCGGATTGCCGGAACGGATCGTCCGCCAGGGGATCTGAAACATGAGCGTGTCCATGACATACTTGGCCTGGGCGATGGCCACCGCCTCGGTGTAAAACCGCTCGGTTTCCTTGACGGAGTTGGTCAGGGCAAAGAAGACGGGGAGCAGGAGGCACCCCAGGATGAGGAAGGCCATCAGGACCTCGACGATGGTCACCCCGGAACGCTGGAGGGGCCTTGCGAAAGGAGTGGCCTTTTGCTCGTGGATACAAGGCGAAGGGCATCCCTCCCGGCGTGGCGGCAAGAAACCATTGCCCATCAGGGGCCGGCCGGCTCTCTGGGGAGAAATGAACCGGGCATTTCGCGCGGCCATCCCTGGCGGTAACGGGGCGCTTCCGACCACACAGCGGCCGGGCCGCGGGGGCCGGGTAGGCATGCAGACTCCTTCCTTGTCTGGAATACGTAAGAGGATCCGGCTCGCCACACCCGGCCGGGGCGGTCCCGGCCGGGGGCGGGCAGGATCCCCGAGGTCAGGATCGGGCCCGGAAAGGATCAGGTCGGGGTCCGGGGACGGCCCCTTTGCGGTCCGCGAAACGGGCGTTTCGCGCCGCCATCCGTGGCGGCAAAGGGGCACTTCCCACGTGGTGTCGGTCGGATCCAGGGTCAGTTACTCGTTTTGGCCGCCCTCGTAGGAAACCTGGGTGTTGACCACGTAGAGGGGCAGTTTGACGACGGTCTTGTTGCCATCCTTGTCGACACCCTCGACGATGAACCGGTATTCGGGCTGGTCGGCGAACTCCGCCCGGGGGTGATTGGGCACCCGGAACAGGTAGGCGCCGTCGGTCTTCTCAACCGGTTCCCCGTCCTTCGTTTCGATGCGGACGACGGCCTCGGCCGCGGTTTTGCACCGGTCGCCGTTGTCGGTGGCCATGGCGGCGGCGAGGAAGGGGACGTTGCGGCGCACGAAGACGCCCTCGAGTTGGTTGCTGGGGCCGACCTCGGTCTGACGGGTCTGGAGTTCCTGGTCGAGCAAGGTCATCGGGGCCAGGCCGGCGGCGCGGGTCTCATCCTTGCCGACCGGATTGAAGACGGGGCCCTTCACGGTCAGGGCGGCGGTTTTCTCGGCAGGCTTGGCATTGACCGGGAATTCGAAGACGGCCAGCAGGCTGGTGCCCTTCAGGTTCTCGCCCAGGTCAGCGTTGGGCTGGAACTGGCCCTTGCTGGCCAACAGCTGGACCCGGAGGTTTTCCTGCAGTTGTGCCTCGCTCTCGGCGAGGGCCGCGGTGCCGGCTCCTTCCTGGATGGCCGCCCAGACGGTGGGGGCGGTCACATCATGGCAGATGACCCCGGTGGTCTGGGTCGAGGTGACCCGCTGGGCGGCGGCGCCGTTGGCGGCCTCACCCCCGGTGCCGGTGGTTCCGGTGTCGGTGCCGGCCGCCGCGTCGGCCGCGGAACCGGTCGTGCCGGTGCCGCCAGTGCCGGTGC
>CAZKPI010000138.1:0-9843 GCA_964554555.1 uncultured bacterium | reverse complement strand
TTCCTCGGAAGGGGGCGGGGCGGCGGCCGGGGGCGGGGCGGTCGGCGGCAGGGCGGCCGGCGGCGGGGCGGCGGATACGGTGGTCGGGACGGCTGGGGGGGGGTGGCGGAGGGTGAAGAAGAAGGCTTGGTGGAAGGCGGTTTCGTGGTCGGCTTGACGGAGGTCAGAGGGGTGTCGTTGAACGCGCCGCCCTTCGTGGTCGGGAAGGGAATCGCTGGCAGTCCGGCCAGGACGAACGAGCCAGCATTGTCTGTGGGCGGGAACTCGGGGGTGGTGGTGGCTTTGGGGGCCGAGGTGCCCAGGATCTGGGCGATCTTCTTCACGTCTGAGATGCCCTGGACCTTCTCGGACAACTCATCGGCCAGATCGCGATTGCTTGCCCGGGTGCCAAGGATGCGATCGACGGTGGCACCGAAAGTCGACCCGGCGGACCCGGGGAAGCGGTCGACCGGGATGGAGGCAAAATAGAGCACCCCGGATCGGTTCGACAGGTCGAGCAGATCGTCACGATACTGGAACCGCCAGAAGAACAGGCGGGTCATCCCCTCGAAGCGGACCCGGATGTACAGGTCAGTCTGATAGTCGCGATGCAAGCCGGGGGTGTTTTCGCCATGCAGGTCATATTCCCCTCCAAGGAGGGATACCTGGTACATTTTGACGGGGTGGTCACGATAATCCCGGTTGGCCCAGCTGGTCTGGTGAAGCCTGGCCATGAACCGCGACATGGCAGAATACCCGAGGTGGAAAGCGGCCTGGGATTTGTTGAGGTGGGTGATCCGGGTTCGGGAACTCTGGCCGAGGGAGCTGACCACGACGATGAAGAACGTGACAGCCAAGCCGGCCATGATGACCAGCGGCAGAACAAAGCCGTGCCGGTTCTGATTCTTCATGGTACCCCTCTGTTGGCAACGGATTGCCGGCCGATCTGGAGAAATCCCGCGTATCGGAGAATGGGATTCCTCCCCCCTCGACCCTAGTATACCCGATCAGGGTGGGGGGGTCCAGGGGTGGATTTGAGGCCCTTAATCCCAAAGGCTCAGAGTCTTTCGGCGCGAAAACCGGCTGACGGTTCCCGTCGTGAGCGCCCCGGCTACCCGACCGACACGAGGTCGGAAGTGCCCCTTTGCCGCCAGGGATGGCGGCGCGAAGCGGCTGGTTCGCGCACCGCAAAGGAGCCGTCCGGCCGGGTGTGTGCAGACCGTGCGGACTTTCGCTCAGCTCTTCCATGCATAGCGGCATTCAGAGCCTATTGCCGGCTTGGCATCACCCTTGCTTTTGCGAAGGAGGGAAGAAGGAGCGAAGGCAGGCGATGGCCACGGTACAGGACGGCAGGAATCGCGGGACAGGCCCACACGGGGCTCCACGGCGGAACATGGAGCCCCCCCCCGCCTTGGCAGGAGCGGTGTCCCGGCCGCGCCCTGCCCCGCCAGAGGCCGGAGCGGGCCCGCTGGCGGCAAGAATGGCGCCGCGAACCAGCCGTTCCCCGCAGACCTGGGGCGGAGGGCCGGAAGTCTCTCCGATGGCGGTGGGGCGCCTGGTCAGGACCTGGGGGGAACGGCTGGCCGCCGGGGATCCGCTTCCCATGATTCTGGCCCACAGCGCGCAGGACACGGGAGATGCCGCGCTGGCGGGGGTGCTTTGGCAGGTGCGCCGGGCTGTGGCGGCGGGGGCGCCGCTCAGCGTTGCGCTGGCGAGGCATCCGCGGGTTTTCCCCGATCTGCTGGTCGGGTTTACCCGGGCCGGCGAGGAAGGCGGGTGTCTGGAGGTCGTCTGGGCCTGGTTCGCCGACCACGTGGCCGCCAGGGCTGACCTCGAACAGTCGCTGTGGTTTGCCCTGGTCGTTCTCTTCTTCGCGCTGGCGGCGGTCTTCGCCCTGCTCTTGTTCGTCCTGCCGCCGTTCCAGGAAGTCTTCCTGAGCATGCGGTCCGAACTCCCCCTGCCGACCCGCTTTCTGCTGGCGATGTCGGACTGGGTGGGCCGGCTCTGGTGGCTGGCCGTCCCGCTGGCTTGGGGAACACCAATCGTCGTCTGGCGGACCCGGCGGACCCGTCTCGGCCGCGCCTGTCGGCAGAGGCTGGCCGACCGCCTCCCCTGGCTTGGCCGCCTGGCCCGTCAGAGCGCCGTCGCCCGCCTGTCTGCACTCCTGCTGTTACTGCTGGAATGCCGTGTGCCGGTGGTGCAGGCTGTGGGCCTCGCCGCCGCGGCGGCCGGGAACCGGCTGGTCGAGGAGGCCGCCCCCCGGCTCCGCCGCCTGGTCGCCGCCGGCCGGCCCCTGTCGCGCGCCCTGTGGGAAAGCGGTATTCTGTCCGACCGCGGGGCGGCTGACCGCCTGGCCCGTGCTGAGGACGAGGGCCGGCTCGACTGGGGCCTGGCCGAACTGGCCAGGGAGGCGGCCGCTGAGGCCGGGCGCGCCCTCCGCCTGGCCACCATGCTGGTCGAGCCCCTGGTGATCGTGGCGATGGGGCTGTTGACCGGAATGATCGTCCTGACCGTTTTCCTGCCGATGGGCCACTTCGGTTGCCTCATGTAGATGGCGGCGGGGGCATTCATCGGCCGCGGCTGACGGCGCACCTGACCGGTTCTTCCCGGAGCCCCCAAGCGGGGAAACCGGTGCGGCAATGCCGGTTGCCGGCAACCGCCTGCCAGCCTGGGCCCATGCTAGCCCACCTGTCACGCCCTATCAACTCCATCAAATCACCCCGGTATTTTTTCCGGACGTACGGAAATCCTCTATGGTCACCCCGAACCACCTCGGGGTTAAATCGGCCATCCTGGACCCTGGCCTGAAAAGCTCGCCCAGGAGCCAGGAATGGCCTTCACCACTGGTGTTCCGCCCAGAAGATTCACGAAAAATCTTCCCCAGTCTTTGGAGGAAGTGTGCATCAGTCATCTGGAATTCGCCGCTTCATCTGCTCCGTCCTCTTCTTTGCAGGCATCCTGGGAACCTTCTCATTGACAGGATGTCGTCATGATTTGTACGGCCTTTACCCTGGTGGGGACACCGTTCTGGAGACCAATGGCGGCACCGGTGGGTTGACCGGTGTGGTGACCAAAAGCACCATCATCGAGTCGGTTCAGGTCACCCGGGCTGAGGTGAAGGCGGCCGCCCTCCAGGGAAAGATCGTCAAGGGGGCCGAGGTGTGGATCGAGGAGTTGCCCAACTTCATGCTTTCCCCCAAAGCTACGGCCAAGGTGGGGGGATCAGCCAGGTGACCGCAACGACTCCGAACAACTTTTCCAGTCCCGTTATCTATACGGTCACGGCTGAAGACGGAACGAGTCAGGACTACACCGTGATAGTTACCACCAAGCGTTTCGTCCTGAAAGGAACTGTGGGGCAATCATCGTTGGTGGCTGGGACCCCGTTGAAAGTCGGGTACACGATCAATGGGGGAGCCGAAACTTTTTCCTCGGACATCCTCGATGCGTCAGCGGGCGCTGTTCCGTATGAGTTTGATCTCACCGGGGTGAAAATCAATGATGTCCTCGTCGTGAACTTTTACGCAAAACGTTCGGGGACTTGGATCAAACAGGCTTACTCGACAGTTACGCTGACCTCGTCAAATCTTGATTTGGGATACTACCAGTATAACTTCTATGACGCGGGTGGAGGGACCTGAGCCAATCTCCACCAGGGATGAGATCGCCCAAATAGAAGGCTTGACCCAAAGCAACGGCAGCCCGGGGCACCGCAACGTGCCCCGGGCTGTTGGTATGTGAGGGCTACCGAGCCACCTGGTGGTTCTGCCTTCCCCCTGGGCCTCCTTGGCAGACCCCACCAGTTCCGTTGTTGGGAGTGGCGTACGGAGATCCTCTATGGTGGAACCCTGACGGTCGTGGTTCAATCACCCACCATGGATCCTGCCGTCGGTCCCGGTCGTCGATCAAGAGCTCAGAACATGGCTGGAGGACAGACCCGGCTCTTTGAGCGCGGGCGGCGGTTTCCCGAGTAGTTGGAGGTGGCTATGGAATTCCGATCGGTTCAGGCGAAGCGGCTCACGATGGTGGGGCTGTGTCTTGGGGCGGCGGTGGCCCTGATGGTGGGCTGCGGCGGCGGCGGCGGCGGGGATGGGTTTGCCGTCGGTCCGGCCGGGAGTGCCGGGTTCCAGTCGCCGGCCATCAATGCCTCGCCCAGCCCGATCAGCGAGAAGGTGTTCTATTCGACCCTGGCGGTCGCTTCCTCGACCGTTCCGATCGGCACCTCCACCGCTCTGCTCATTCGGAAAGCGTCGGCGGACGGGGCCACGCTCCGGCTGCCGGACGACCCGGCCTTCGCCACCCTCGCCGAGGGGAGCATCCTGGTTGCTCCCATTACCCCGGAATTCCCAGAGGGGTTGGTGCGCTACGTCACCCGCCTGGTCGCGGCCGGCTCCGAAAAAGTGGTGGAAACCCGTCCGGCGGCCTTCGCTGAGGTGTTCGCCGCCGGGGAACTGGGTTTGGCCCGCTTCCTCGAAGCCGCCGAAGTGACCGGGGTCACCGCGATCGCCGAATACGATCCCGAGGAGGTGTTTGCCCGCGATGAAACGGGCCCCGCCCCCTCGGTCAGGCCCTCGGCACCCTCCGGTGTTGACCCGCGTTTCCTGGAGCCGTCATCGTCCGGCCGCCTGCGGGCGGGGTCGGCGGGCTTCGGTCCGGCCCTGCGGCAGGCCGGTGCCGGTTCCGGCCTGCGATTCGAGATCAACAAGATTCTGTATGATCGTGACTTCGATCCCAACACCCGGGGCGACCAGTTCCGGGTGAGCGCCAGGCTGAACCTCGACCCCAGAATCATGCTCGGATGCCAGATCGAGAACGGCAGAATGACCCGCGGTCTCTTCAAGACCTCCATCGAGATCGACCAGTCCGTGGCGTTGGCGTCCGACCTCGCCCTCGAGTACAACAAGTTCTTCGAACTCGGGCGCATCCGGCTGAACCGGTTCATCATGGGATATGCCGGCGAGATCCCGATCTGGGTCACTCCCGAGATTCCCCTTGTGCTCTTCGTGCAGGGCAACGTCAAACCGAACCTGTATGCCAGCATGACCAGCCGGCTGTCGGTGGTGGGTGGGGTCCAGATCGAGGCCGGGCAGCCCGCCTTGATCAAAGACCTCCGGCAAGCCAGCACCCACGAAGCGGATGAGCCGTATGAGCCGCTCGATATTCGGGTCATCATCCGGCCCACGCTCGAGCTGCGCGTTGAAGGCTCCCGGGGGCCGAAGCTCGAACTGGACCTGTCTTCCCGGCTGCGGGTCGCGCCCCAGAGCACGACCGCCCTCGACCTGACCCTGGGCGTCCGCGGCCGGGTCGGGTTCGATCTGCCCCTGTTCGGCAAGGAATGGCAAGGGGGGGAATGGGGACTGCACGATTGGTCCCAGTCGGTCTGGCAGAAGCCGGGGCCGGTGGTCACCGTTCCCTACGATCCGGCCGATCCCGCGAAACCGATTCTGATGCCCCCCACCGGATTCACTCCCGAGACGATCACCACCATCTCCGGCGGGAGCGGCCCACTCATCGCCGATCCCGCCTCCATCGAGATGGGGCAGGGCTTGCGCATGCTCATGCAGCGTCTGGACGCCCAGACCTTCACCCTGGGCGGGACCGCCCAGCCCAACGCTTTCGCCGCCACCCTTTCCAAGCCCTTCTGGATCGGCCGCTACGAGGTCACCCAAGCCCAGTACCGGCTGATCATGGGAGGGAACCCTGCCGCCGTCAAACCGGCCGAGTCGGGCGATCTCGCTTCCTGGCCGGTGCAGAACGTCTCGTGGTATGACGCGCTCTCCTTCTGCAACCGGCTGAGCGCCAACGTGGGGCTCCGGCCCTGCTACCGCGACGCCAACGGCACCATCGTCTTCGATCCGGCGGCCGACGGCTTCCGACTGCCGACCGAAGCCGAATGGGAGCTGGCGGCCCGCGAGGAAGCCACCGACCAGCAGTTCGACCAACAAGGCCCGGCGGGCTGGGATGCCATCGCCTGGTTCTGGGGGAACGTGCCCTCGACGACGGCCACCTCCCTCGGGAAAGGCCCCCAGCCGGTCGGCCGGAAACGAGCCAACGCCAACGGGGTGTACGATATGCGGGGCAATGTCGCCGAGTGGTGCTGGGACTACCACGCACCCTACCCGGGAACCGCCCAGACCGACCCGCGAGGCCCGACCACGGGCATCTACCGGGTCATCCGGGGCGGGGCGTGGGATGCCCGCTCCGTCAATCTTGCCGTGTTGCACCGGACCGCCCGGGATGCCGGGGGTCCCACCGCCCGCAACTTCAGCACCGGGTTCCGGGTGGCCCGGAATGCCCAGTGAGCCGGCTGGTCGGCGAAGGAGGTAGGCCATGATGACCCAGAATCCAAGTCTCCGGGCGGTTGCCCGGGTTTTCCCGCGTTTCTTCCTCGCGACCCTGGCGGTCCTGATGATGGTCGCCACTTTGACCCAGACCGGATGCAACCCGCTCGGATCGGGCGGGGGCGGAGCCGAGGACGTGATCCCCGCTCCCGTCTTCACCGATTCGGGGTTTTTCGTGGCCGGCAAGCTGATGCAGCCGCGTCTCGACATCGATCAGACGACGGGGCTGCCGGCTGGTGCGCTTCGCGGAGAGGGGGGCGAAGCCGCCCTGCGGGCCGACATGACCGCGAGCGACCTGATTCCGGCGGGCGGTTACGTGCTCTATCTCGAGAAGTTCCCCCAGATCAATGTCGTCGTGGCCTCGGACGGCTCGTATCGGCTGGGGCCCATTCCTCTCGAAGCCGAAGAGGACATGAGCGACCTGTACGGCGCGGATGTCGGGTTCGATCTGTTCAGCGATCGCCCGCTCGGCGGGAGTGTCCGGTGGCTGGCCGCCGCGGGAAGCGGCGACACGGTTCGCGGGTTGCTGGCGCCGCTGCTCGACCGCATCCGGGAACTCGAGGCGCAGACCGGTCGCCAGGTGCTGGCCCAGATGACGTTTCCCATCGCGCGGCCCTCGGTGCGCGTGATCGCGGTTCCCCCGGAGGCCTTCGGCGCGGCGGGTGCGGTCACCCCGGCGTCTCTCCAGGCGGCCCTGCGGGCGGGGGTCTCTCCGGCGCTGTCTGAGGCGGGCAAGGGGGCCGTGCAGGACATTCCCGGTCCCTCCTCCGTTCTGGGAGCCGCTCAGGCGATGATCAATGCCGCGCGCGAGCGTTTCGGGGCAGAGGTCGCGCTCGGTCTGCCTGCTTTGGGCACTGTTGACGAGCTGCGCACGTTCGGGGATGCCGGCATGGCGCCCATCCGCATTCAGCCCAACAACCGGGTGGCGCGGGGCAAGATCATCGACGAGGCCGGGCGCTCGTTGGGCAATCTGTCCCTGCGGTTGTCCGGCGTCAGCTTCTCGACCGACGTGGGCGGGTTCTTCCAGACTCCCGTCCAGCCGCGCGGTTCCAAGGGGCAGGTCGAGATCGTCTCGGGCCCCTACGCCCAGAAGCTGCCTCCGATCGACTTTTCCTTTCCGGCCGATCAGAAGCCGCTGTTCACCTTCCAGGTCTATCCGCAGGGATGGCAGGACAAACCGCCCGTGGTCTCCCTGGCGGCGGAAAAATACGTCCTGGCGGCCGGCGACCAGACCATCGTGGCCGCCAAGGCCCGCGATCCGGAGAACCAGCCCATGCGGTATTCCTGGTCGGCGACCCCGGGCACCATCGCGGAATACGGCCCGATGCAGGCGCGGTACCAGCCCGGGCGGGCCACGGGGGTGGCGACCATCACCTTCGAGGCCACCGACCCGGCCGGCAACAAGGGCCGGACCACCCTGAACGTGTTCATCGGCGAGTCGGTCGGCCCCTTCTCGGGGACGGAATCCCTGGCCCCCACGATCGTTCCCGGCACCGGGCTCTCGCCTGCCCCCGGCGCGGTGGGGGTGCCGGGGAACGCCCCGCTGGTGATCACCTTCAACCGCGAGGTTCTGGCCAATTCCTGGCGGACCATTTCCATCTATGAGGCCGATACCGAAGAGCTCGTCGAGACGTTCGCGGCCGGCAACCTCGCCCGGGTGGTCACCAACGGCAGCGTGGTGACGATCAGGCCCAGCCAGCCGCTCAAAGCCGGCACGAGGTTCGCCGTGACCATCGACGCCGGGGCGTTCTTCGCGCCCAACCTGAGTCAGTGGTTTGCCGGTCTCACCGATCCCACCGCCTGGACGTTCACCACCGCCCGCGCCATCGAGTCGCTCGACCCCGCTCCCGGTCCTGATGCCATTGTCGATCCGGCGGCTGATCTGGTGGCCCGGTTTGCTCTCGACGTCATCAAGGGCACGGACGACATCCGCATCCTGCGCCAGGATACGCAAGAACTGGTCGAAGCGATCCCGGTCAACGACGAGCGGGTGACGCTCTCCGACAAGCGCACCTTGCGCATCCGGCATGAGCCGTTCCTGCACGGGGCGGCGCTGGTCGTCGAGATTCCCGCCTCTGCCATCCTGCTTGCCGACGGCTCTTCCTTCGGGGGGATCACGGGCAACACCTGGAACTTCCGGGTGCGGGCCGCCCCGACCGTCACCAAGGTGGCCCTGGCCGACAACCTGACCAACGTCACCTATTTCCCCGGGCAGGTGATTCCGATCTGGGTGACCTTCTCCGACCCGGTCACGGTGAGCGGGTCCCCGCGCCTCGCGTTGAATCTCCGTCCCGCCTCCCGGGCCGCCACGTATGTGCGGGCGGTTTCGACGACGGTGCTCCTCTTCCAACTGACCGTGCAGATGGGGGAAACCGCTTCCCCGCTCGACTACACCACGGTCGATGCCCTGACCCTGAACGACGGCACGATCAGTTCCCCGCAGGGTGGGGTGGCGGCTGTGCTGACTCTTCCCGTCCCAGGCCAGGCCAATTCTCTCGGGGCCACCAGCCAGGCCCGGGTCGATTCGCCCCCGGTGGTCCGGATGGTTCGATCGACCTTGGCGAACGGCACCTACCGGGCCGACGCGGTCATTCCGATCCTGGTCGAGTTTTCCAAGGTCGTCCGGGTGACCGGTCGCCCGCAGCTCGAGCTCAACACCGGTTCGGTCAAACGAACAGCCGACTACACGGAAGGCGATGGCACCACCACTCTCACCTTCACCTACACCGTGCAGTCTGGCGATACCAGCGCCGATCTCGACTACACCAGCCCTGACGCTCTCACGCTCAACGACGGCACCATCAAGGGCGTGGCCGGCGACAACGCGGTGTTGACGCTGCCCGCGGTGGGCTCGGCCAATTCCCTCGGGGGCCAGAACAACCTGGTCATCGACACGCCTGATACGGTGTCTCCGGTCGTGACCGCCGTGACCTCGACCTTGGCGAACGGAACGTACGGCCCCGACACCCGGATTTCCATTCTGGTCTCGTTCTCCAAGCCGGTGCAGGTGAGCGGCTTCCCGCAACTCGAAATGGAGACCGGAACGGTCAAGCGGAAAGCCGTTTACAGCACCGGTGGGGGCAGTACCGACCTTACCTTCACCTATACCGTGGTGGCCGGCGATTCCAGCTCTGATCTCGATTATACCGGCATCGGCGCCCTCACCCTCAATGGTGGCATCATCAGGGGCACCAACGGGGCCGATGCCGTTCTGACCCTGCCCGCTGTCGGTTCGACCAATTCTCTCGGCGGTCAGAAAGACCTGGTCATCGACACCGTGGCCCCCGCGGTCACGGTCGTGAGTTCGAGCCTGGCCGACGGCACATACGGTGCCGGAACCGCGATTCCCGTGAAGGTTACGTTCACCAGAGCGGTGCAAGTGACCGGCACCCCGCAGCTCGAGTTGAACACCGGATCGGTCAAAGGGAAAGCCGTCTACACCAGCGGTGGGGGCAGCACCGACCTCATCTTCACCTATACCGTGGTGGCCGGCGATTCCAGCTCTGATCTCGATTATACCGGC
>CAZKPI010000137.1:0-9853 GCA_964554555.1 uncultured bacterium | reverse complement strand
GGAGCGTCCTCCTCTTTGGTTATTGCTTGCTGGTCCACCGGCTCTCCGCCGCCGGTCTTCGCGTTTTAAGCGATTATACTTACACGCGCGCGGGGCTGAAAGCAATATTGTGCCCTGTTTTAATAGCATGATCGCGTGATTTTATAATATCCTTGATCTGACCTCAGGAGGCCCTTCCATGAAAACGGTGAAACAAGCCTGCGCGCTCAAAGAGGACGCGCTGGATTTTCAGTTGGCCCAACTCATAGAAAACATTGACGAGGTCATCCGCGACGAAGAAGCGGGAAAACGTTTTTTTGAACGCACCTACATCACCCAGAACATGCGCCAGTTGCTGGCTGACGGCATGGCGCGTCTGGCCGGCCGGACCGAGGTGGCGGTCTATCACCTCAGGCAGGCCATGGGGGGCGGCAAAACCCACCTGATGACGGCCTTTGGATTCCTGGCCAGGTATCCAAAGTTGCGTGAACGCTACGTGGCCGACCTGCCTTACGTCCATGATTTCGGCGCGGCCGCCGTGGCCGCGTTCAACGGCCGGAATTTCCCCAACGAGTTTTTCTGGGGAGACCTTGCCAAGCAACTGGGGTATCCCGATCTATTCAGGGCGTTCTGGAGTAGCGGGCCCAAGGCGCCAGGCGAAAGCGACTGGCTGGCCCTGTTCAAGGAAGTCGGCAACCGTCCGATTCTCATCCTGCTCGATGAAATGCCTCCTTACTTTAACAATTACCGGACCTCGCCCGTGGGAAGTGGCACGGTGGCCGATATCGTGACCACGGCCCTGTCCACCCTGCTGACCGCCGCCGCGCGGCGCAACAACGTCTGCGTGGTGATTTCCGATCTCGAGGCGGTGTACGAAGAGGCCGCCAACCTGATTGATCACGCCCTGAAAAACGCCAGGCAGGAAGTGGATCGGTGCGCCAAGAGCATTTCACCGGTTGATCTCTCCAGCAATGACATTTACGAAATTCTCCGGAAACGGCTGTTCGACAGGTTGCCGGACGAGGTGGAAATCCGTGAAATCGCCAACGCCTTCCGTCAGCGTTACGGCGAAGCGATCACCGCGAAGACCCTTCCCTCCGGCGCTGACGCGTGGGCCGATGAGATTCCCGCCACCTATCCCTTTCATCCCCGCTACAAGAACGTGATTGCCCTGTTCAAGGAAAACCGGGAATTCCGCCAGACCCGCGGCGTGCTTGAACTGACCTCGCGGCTGCTCAAGTCCGTGTGGGAACGTTCCAGTGATGACGTGTACCTGGTCGGCCCCCAGCATTTCAACTTCTCGATCCCGGAAGTCCGGGAGAAACTGGTCGAATATTCCGGCATGTCCGACGTGATCGCCCGGGACATCTGGGACAAGAACGGCGCGGCCCATGCCCAGGCGATCGACCAGGAAGCCAATGGCGACGCCGCGAGCCAGGTGGCCGCGCTGCTGTTCACGGCCAGTATGTCGAATGTCCCCAACGCCGTGCGGGGCCTCGTCCAGCACGAGTTGCTCCAGTGCCTGATCGCGCCCAACCGCGAAACCTCCGTGTTCCGGGACGCGTTCGAGCGCCTGCGCGGCGTCGCGTGGTACCTCCACAGGAGCGAAGACGAGCGCTATTATTTCGACCGCCAGGAAAACCTGACCAAGATGCTCCAGACCCTCGCGCGGAACGCGCCGGACAACAAGATCGACGAACTGATCCGGAACCATTTCGGGGACCTCTTCAAGCCAAACGCGAAACACGCCTACGAAGCGTTGCTCATTTTCCCGCGGCTGGAGGATGTCGCGGAGAACCTGCGCGGCCGGCGTGTCCTGGTCGTGCTGGAACCCTCCGGGGAGGTGCCTTCCAGCGAACTCCAGGCATTCTTCGAGCACACCCAGTGGAAAAACAACCTGCTGGTCCTTACCGGCCGGAACATTGGCCTGGCCGATCTGCGGATGAAAGCCTGCCTGCTGTATGCCGCTGAACGCGCGATGGATCGCGTGAAGGATAACCCGGTCCAGCGCGAGGAACTCGACGCCAAGCGCAACGAGTACAGGAAGGATTTTCATACCACCCTGCTGAGCATGTTCGACCAGTTGATCTTCCCGACCCAGCGGCCCAATCAGGAGGCCAGGCTGGAATGCAGGTCCCTGGAGTGTGAATACGACCCCGCGCGGCCCTTCAGCGGTGAGGATCAGGTCATCAGGACCCTGTGCGAACGCCCTGCCAAACTGATCCTTCAGCCCGACCAGGAGTACGACCTGCTGCGGGAGAAGATACTGGGCACGCTCTGGCCGGAAAACCAGGACGAGGCGCGCTGGGTAGACATCGTCGAGGAGGCCATGAAAAACCCCGCGATGCTGTGGGTGCCGCCGCGGGGGCTGGACACGGTGCTCCAGATGGCCTGCAAGCGCGGTCAGTGGAAGGACCTTGGCAACGGGTACGTTACCAGGAATCCCAGGCCCGATCCCCCGACCCTCCAGATTCAGGAGCAACCTGACCTGGGCGACGAAGGCTTCACCCGCCTGCGGCTGGAGGTGGCCAATGGCGGTCCCAGCCCGGAAATCCATTACGCCGAGGACGCGGAGGTTTCCGAAAACAGTCCCGTACTCCGGGAAAGTTCCCTGCGCACCCGGGCCATGCGGGTATCGTTTCTGGTCATCGATCCCACGACCCAGCCCCCCCGGAAAAGCGAGCCCATCCCCTGGACCAACCGGATCAACATCCGCCACGAAGTGCTCACGGAACAGGGAACGCGGAAAGTCCGCCTGGACGTTTCGCCTTCCTCTTACAGTGACAGGGAGATCCGCTACACCCTGGACGGCTCCAACCCGCAGGATGGCACGCGGTACGAGGGTGAGCCCTTTACCATCGGCGACGGGGAATACCTGCTGCGCGTATACACCAGGATCCAGTCCGTGGAAGCGACCGAACAGTTCACGATTCCCCGCAGGCAGGAAGGGCTCGCGGTCAAGCCTGACCAGCCCGTCGTGGCCCGCGGCAGCGAGGGGTTGAAGAAAATCGATAACCGGCTCGATGTGTTTGAAGTCTTCAACTACATCCGGGACAGGAATATAACCTTCCAGGACATCATGATTACCGGTGGCCAGGGCAATTCGACCCTTGCCCTGCAGACAACTGGAGAGGTGAAGTTGTCCCATGAACAACTGAACCAGTGGCTGAACCTGATCTCCGATATCCTGCCCACGGACGCGCCCATCGTGTTCAAGTTCAAGCGCGTGGAGTGCGGGTCCGGCCGGGCATTCGAGGAATTCAACCGGCGCTTCAACATCACCTGGAAACAGGAGGAAGTGAGCCAGTGAGCAAAGGTCCAGGCCGCTCGGCCGGTTTTGGCGCCCCCGCGGACAGCCGCCTGCCCCACTTCCGGGTCATCCTGCCCTGTCGTCGCAACGATCCCGTGGAAATCGTGGAGTACCGCGGGCCGGAAGAGGCCGCGAAGGAGGGGGGATTACGGGTGATCCGCGCCCGGCTGAGCCGGGAACGCTGGCGCGCCATAGCCGACACGGTGCGCCGGGAATTCAACGCCCGGTTGCGGGCGACGCGGCAACCCGCGGGCAAGTGGACGGGCGAAGAAGTGCCCCTGGATCGTCAACTGGGCCGGGAACTGTGCGTGCTGGCATGGGCCATCGAGCAGGCCTCCCCGGACCGGGTGGCCGTCATCACGCGCCAGTGGACCCTGCTGCGCCCGGAGGAACGCTGGTGGCTGTTCATCAAGACCGCCGCGTGCGCCGGGCGCGCCGAGGACACCCACCGGGGCTGGCGGCAGGCCCTGTACCACGCCCTGTCCGATGGCGAGCCTCCCGCCCCGCGTGCCTCCCAGGCGGCTGCCGGGGATGATCATGATCCCCCGGATCTGCTGGCCTGGATGCTCACCCGCTCGACGGAATAAACCCAGGGAGTTCATGTCATGGCCGACACCCCAACGGTAACGCCTTTCGCCCTGAAGGACGCCCCCCCCCTGATCGAGCGGCTGCTGCCCGTCCAGCGCCTGTCCGTGGACGTTTACCGGGAGCGGATGGCCGGGTCGGGGCAGACCCTCACCTTTCTCGGGTCCTACTGGAAAGGCCGGAAGCCCCTCATCCTCAACAAGGCCTGCGTCCTCGGCTGCCTGCTGCCGGCCACCGACCAGCCCGAAAAGGACCTGGAAATCTTTGAATTGCTCATGGGCATGGACGAGGGTTCCCTGGCCGCCCGCTGGAAACGCCGGATCACCCCCCGGCAGGTGCTCGCCAGGGTGACCCTGGCCCGCGTGACCGACTATTTCGACGTGAAACCCGCGGGCGCGCTGCCCCTTTCCGCTCCCATCAGGGACATCGACTCGAATCCCCAGTACAAGGGGGTTAGGGTCACCTGGCGGGAGGACGTGCCCCTGGCACAGCGGCGCGCCCTCGAAGCCCTGTGCCTGCCCGAGGGTTCTTACCGGGACCTCGCGGGCAACAAGGACTGCCGCAGGCCCGAGGAAACCCCCGGCGTCCATGATCACGTCTGGGACCGGGTCAACCAGCACCTTGGCACCTCGGCCCGTTCCTTTCCCGAGCTGGTGGAGCAACTGGGCGTCATGCGCTTCGGCCACCGGCCTCGGGTGGCCGACCCCTTCTGCGGTTCCGGACAGATTCCCTTCGAGGCGGCCCGGCTGGGATGCGACGCCATCGCCGCCGACCTCAACCCCGTGGCCTGCCTGCTCACGTGGGGAGCCTTTCACATTGCCGGCGCCCGTCCCGGGGAGCGGGACGCCGTCGCCCAGGCCCAGCGGGAACTGGTCGAAAAGGTCCAGGCCGAGATCGACGCCCTGGGCGTGGAAACCGACGGGCGCGGCGGGCGGCCCAAGGCCTTTCTGTACTGCCTCGAGGTCCGGTGTCCCCAGACCGGCTGGATGGTGCCGTTACTGCCCAGCCGGGTCATCAGCACCAGCCGCCGGGTCATCGCCGAACTCGTGCCCATTCCCGAAGCAAAGCGCTACCGGATCGCCTTGCGGGAGGGGGTGGACGACGCCGCCCTGGAGGCCGCGAAGGCGGGCACGGTCCGTTCCGAGGGCCGGGGGGGCAACACCTACGTGGAGCACACCGTGGACGGCCGACTGTATCGGATGTCCATGGCCGCGCTGCGGGGGGACGCGCCCGGCCCCGACGGCAGAACCCGGAACCGCCTGCGCCCCTGGGAAAAAACCGATTTCCGGCCCCGCCCCGACGACCTGTTCCAGGAGCGCCTGTATGCCATCGGCTGGGTCCGTCCCCGGCCATCCGGCGACGGTGCCCGCGGTACCGACGCGGAACACCCCGAAGAGGAAGCAGGCCGCGCGGTCACCGAGTTCCGGGAGGTCACGCCCGCCGACCTCGCCCGGGAAAAAATCGTCGAGGAATACCTCGCGCGTCACCTGGAGGCATGGCAGCGGGAAGGCTGGATCCCCGACATGCCTATCGAACCGGGCAAAAAAACCGATGAGCCCATTCGTGCCCGCGGCTGGACGCACTGGCATCACCTCTTCACCCCCCGGCAACTCCTCGTCGCCGGGCTCGTCAGAAAACACGCCTCCCCCTTCAACATGAACTTCCTGTTTGCCTTGTTGAATAATAACTCCAAATTAAGCAGATGGAATCCTCGTCGCGATTGTGTTTGCGCGACTTTCTACAACCAGGCGTTGAACCCGCTGTATAACCACGGATGCCAGTCCTTCTGGTACGCCGGCCGTTTGTTCGCTCTTCCCGCGTCTTACACGGAGGTGAGGGGAAGCGTCCAGATCATGCCCATGGCGGCCCGGGAGTTCAGGGAGCCGGCGGACCTGTTCATTACCGATCCCCCCTACGGGGACGCGGTGAGTTACGAGGAAATCCTCGATTTCTTTATCGCGTGGGCCCGGCGGCACCCGCCCGCGCCCTTTGACCAGTGGGTCTGGGACAGCCGGCGCCCCCTGGCCATCCGGGGCGACGACGCCACCTTCCGCCACGGCATGATCGACGCCTACGAAAACCTGGCCCGCCTGATGCCCGACAACGGCCTGCAGGTCATCATGTTCACCCACCAGTCCGCGTCCCTCTGGGCCGATATGGCCCGGGTCGTCTGGGCCTCGGGGCTGCGGGTGACCGCCGCGTGGTACGTGGTCACCGAAACCGACAACGCCTTGCGGGAAGGCGCCTACGTCAAGGGCACCGTGCTGCTGGTCTGCCGCAAGCGCGCGGGGAATGAGCGGACGACCCGGGATGACCTGGAATGGGAAATCCAGGAGGCCGTCCAGCGCAAGGTGGAAGAACTCACCGGCCTCAACGAGCGGGTCCGCGGCAACCGGGGCCGCTCAGAAAACCTGTTTGAAGACGCGGACCTGCAGATGGCCGGGTACGCCGCCGCCCTCGAGACCCTCACCCGGTACGCCTATATCAATGGACGCGACATGATCCAGGAAGCCCGCGACGCCCAGAACACCCGGGCCATGGCCTTCGTCGACGAACTGATCGCCTTCGCCGTGGAACTGGCCAACCGGCACCTGATTCCCCAGGGGCTCGCGCGGACCGTGTGGGAAAAACTCTCGCCCTCCGAGCGATTCTACCTGAAAATGGTGGAACTGGAGTCGCGGGGCCTGCGTACCCTGGACAACTACCAGAACTTCGCCAAGGCCTTCCGGGTCGCGAATTTCCGCGACCTGATGGCCGTGGACAAGGCCAACAACGCCCGCCTGAAAGGGGCGGTGGAACTGGGGCGCGGTTACATGGAACGGACCGCGCTCCTCGGGGAGACGGTCACCCGGGCGGTGCTCTACGCCATGATGGAACTGGTCAGGCAGGTCGACGGGGACGCCGTGCTCGCCCACCTGCGGGAAAACCTGCCCGGTTTCGTCGGGGACCTCCAGGTCCGCGAACGGGCGGTCGCCATCGCGAAGTATCTCGAGGTCAGGCTGCGCCAGGTCCGACCCGAGGAAAGCCGGGCCGCCCGCGTGCTGGTGGAACTGATCGATAACGAACGCCTGCGGTAAAAGGATAGCCACGACACCATGCCGGGGGTCAGACGTTTTTCTTCCCGCCGGGAACACCTCGCGGACACCTTCCTGCGGAGCCGCCTGCGGAACGCGCGGCAGTACCTGCGCGTTGCCGGCTATTTCCGGTCGTCCCTGCTGGAACTCGTGCGGGAGGAGTTGACCACCGTTCCCGATATCCGGGTGGTGTGCAACAGCAACCTGGATCCCCGGGACTGCCAGGTGGCCCGCCGGGCGTTACACGCCGCCCTGCTCGCCCGGTGGCGCGAAGGCGAATCGGCCGCCACGGCCGCCTTTTTCCACCGCGAGCGCTACCGGCTGCTGCGCGACCTGCTGACCAGCGGTCGCGCGCGGATTCGGGTGCTTCCGGCCAGCGCGTGCTTCGTGCATGGCAAGGCCGGCCTGATTACCCTCGCCGATGGCAGCAGGACCGCTTTCCTGGGATCCGTCAACGAAACCCGGGAAGCCTTCGAACAGAACTACGAACTGATCTGGGAAGACGATTCCCCCGAGGCCGTCCAGTGGGTGGAAGAAGAGTTCGAAGCCCTGTGGCATCACCCCCTGGCGGTGGACCTGCCCGAGGTCATCATCGCGGAAACCGGCCGGCTCGCCGAACGGGTCGAGGTCCGACTCGGGAACCTGGCGCCCCGCGATTTGCCGGCCGCGACGTTCGTGGAAGCCCCCATCTGCCGGGGCGGCGAACAACTCCAGCCCTGGCAGAAAGCGTTCGTGGTCGAATTTCTCCAGCACCGGGAACGGTATGGCAAAGCCCGGCTGCTTCTCGCGGATGAGGTGGGGCTGGGTAAAACCCTCTCGCTGGGCGCGTCGGCCGTCCTGTCGGCCCTGCTCGACGATGGCCCCGTGCTGATCCTGTGCCCGGCCAACCTCACGCTGCAATGGCAGGCCGAACTGGCCGACCGGCTGGGCGCCCCATCGATGGTGTGGTCCTCCCAGGGTAAACACTGGATCGACTGGCAGGGACACGAAATCCGGGTCAACGCGCCCGAGGATATCCTGCGCTGTCCCGCGCGGATCGGCATCGTGTCCACGGGGCTGGTCTTCCGGAAGACCGCGGAACGCGAGGCCCTCCTGTCCGGCCAGTATGGAACGGTCGTGCTGGACGAAGCCCATCGCGCCCGCCAGCGCAATGTCCGCCAGGCCGGCCGCGACGCGCCCAATAACCTGCTGGATTTCCTGCGCCACATCGCCCGGAAAACCAGGCACCTGCTGCTGGGCACCGCGACCCCGATCCAGACGGAAATCCGGGAAGTGTGGGATCTCATGGATGCCCTGGGCCAGAACGCCGAATTCGTGCTGGGATCCCGCTATTCCTCCTGGCGCGACTGCGCGAGGGCCGCGCCGATTCTCCGGGGAGAGACGGTCCCAGGACAATACGCCGACCTGTGGGAGTGGGTCCGCGATCCCATACCTCACCCCGATGAAGATCTCTGGTTTTCCATGCTGCGGAACCTCTTGGAATTGCCCGACACGACCTACGTGGCCACGAGTTCCGTGTCGAGCCTTCCTCCTGCCGTGATCCAGCTCCTGGACGACGCGCGGGCTTCCGGCTTCCTGGCCAGTAACAATCCCTTTACCCGGCACATCGTCCTGCGCCGCCGATCGGTGCTTGAAAAAGAGGGACTGCTGGAAACCATCGGGTTAACCATCCATCCCCGTCCGGATGCCCCTCCAGGCGCGTACCGTCACGTGTCGTTTGACGGCATCGGCCTGCTGACCAGCCCCTCCTTCAAGGTGGCCTACGAGGCCGTGGAAGAGTTCACCCGGCTGCTGCATCAGCGCGTGCGGGGTGGTGGCTTCATGAAAGCCATCATGCTGCAGCGGCTGTGTTCCAGCCTCGAGGCCGGCCGCCGCACCGCGCGGCAACTGCTGGAGGATCCCTCCGCCCCCGAAGCCGCCGAGGCCCTGCCGCTGGACGGGGAACTCGCGGCCGACTTTGCCCTGGACCTCGACATGGAGGCAGACCTCGATATCGATATCGACGGCGAGATCGCTGACATTACCGCGGGGTTACGCGCCCTGCGCCCCCTGACCCCGGAAGAACGGGAATGCCTGGCAAACGTCCTCCGCGAACTGTCCCGCGAGGAAATCCGGGATCCCAAGCTCGACGCGGTGTTCACCTTCCTGGTCGAAGGACCGGCGGATGAAAAGCCATGGCTGGAATACGGCTGCATCGTCTTCAGTCAGTATTTCGATACCGCCCGGTACATGGCCGAGCAGGTCGCGGCGCGACTGCCGGGGGAACCGGTGGCCCTGTATGCCGGCGCCAGTAAGAGCCTCCTCTACCGCGGCACCGAGCCGCCTTCGCGGGTGGAACGGGAGGAGATCAAGACCGCCGTCCGGCAGCGCGCCATCCGGCTGGTATTTGCCACCGACGCCGCGTGCGAGGGCCTTAACCTGCAAACCCTGGGCACCCTTATCAATGTCGATCTTCCCTGGAATCCCGCGCGCCTGGAACAACGGATCGGCAGGGTCCGTCGCATCGGCCAGGCGCGTCCGCGGGTAAGTGTCCTGAACCTGACCTACCATGACACCCAGGATGAAAAAATATATGAAGCCTTGTCCAGGCGACTGAAAGAGCGCTTCGAACTCTTCGGATCCGTGCCGGATATCCTCGAGGCGGAGTGGATCTCCGACCTTCACGAGTTTGAGCAGATGCTTGATCGGTATATCCACCTGCGGGATCAGGCCCAGACCCCGTTTTCCCTGCGCTACGAAGAGCGGTTGCGGCAAAACCCCAACGAACATCAATGGGAAAAGTGCGAGCGGGTCCTCAGCCGACGGGATATCCTGGAACGGTTGAACCGGCCCTGGAAATAACCGCTGGCGCGCCCGTGGAAAATATTGACTCAACCGGCGAAGGGGGGTACACTAACAGGGCGGA
>CAZKPI010000136.1:0-9915 GCA_964554555.1 uncultured bacterium | reverse complement strand
GCCGACGCCGGTCGGGATGACCGGCGTCGGCGGGTGAAATCAGCGCAGGATCAGTAGCCGGCCTCCTTGGCCAGGCCTTTCAGGGTGGTCAGGCGCTGGTCGGACTCGGCCACCAGGGCGGAATACTTCCGGACCTCGGTGTTGTTGGCGATGTAGGCCGGACGGTTGGCCAGGTCGTAGCGTTCATACTCGGCGCGGGCGTTGTCGAGGGAGGCGCGTTCGCTCGCGGTCCGGTCGGCGACGTAGGAATCTTCGTTGTAATACAGCCAGCTGTATTCCCGGTTCAGGCGGTCGACCTTGGCCCGGGCGGCGGCGAGGCGGTCCTGATACTCACGGTTGGCGGTCTCGTAGGGGTCGGTGCCGGAAGATCCGCCGTTGCCGCCGTCATAGGGGTCGGTGCCGGAGTTGCCCGGGGACGAACCGCCGCCGTAGGGGTCGGTTCCAGAGGTGCCGCCCGAGCCACTGCCATAGGGATCGGTTCCAGAGGTGCCGCCTGAGCCACTGCCATAGGGATCGGTGCCGCCGGTGGACGGCTGGGCGGGCGGGTTGCGCAGGAGATAGTCGAGCTCGCTCTTCGCCTCGTCGAGGGCCCGCCGCTTGGCCCGCAGGTCGTAGTCGTATTGGGTTCGGGCGCGGCTGACGGCCTGGTTGTAGCTCTGCTTCCAGGCCTCGTATTGGCGGCGGGCTCGCTCGCGGCGGGTGTCGAAATCCGTTCCCGCGGCCTGCTGGGCGCTGGAGAGCTGGGCCTGATACTGGGACTTCACCTGGGCATATTCGGCGAGGATCTGGCGGGAGGCTTCGGCCTTGTTGCCGGTGCCGGCGCGGATGCTGACGGCCCGCTGGTAGTCGCCGACCGCGGTGGTATGGGCGGGCCCGGCGTTCAACAGGCTTTTCTGGATGTAGACCTTGGACAGGTTGCCGGCGGCCTCGGGGAAATCGGCCGGGCGGTCGAGAAGCTTCCACTGGTCGACGCGGTCGAGGGCGGCCAGTTCCTCGGGCGAGTTGCGGAAGTTGGCGAGGGTGCGGTAGATGGCATCAAGAGCGGCGCGGTCGTCACCCTTCAGATGGCTGGCGTCGGCAATGCCCAGCTCGGCCTTCTCGGCATACCCGGCGACCCCGGTCAGGGTCTTGTACTGCTCGATGGCCTTGTCATACTGCTTCAGCCCGACGTAGGCGTCGCCGACCTGCATCGTGGCGGCCGGGGACCGGTCGCGGCCGAGGTTGACCAGATCGATGACCCGCTGATACTGCTTTGCCTCAAGGGCTTTCTGGGCGAGGTCGCTCAGCCCCTGGCGGACCTTCTCGTTGGTGGCCGCGATCTTCGCCTTCTCGGCGGGGATCTTCGTTTCCTTCAGCTCCTTGATCGCTTTGTCGATGCGGCTCTTGCCCGACAGGTCGAGCAAGCCGAGTTTACTGCGCTCGACCATCAGCCGGTCGATTTCGAACGAGGCCTGCAGGATGGCCAGCTCAGCGGTCCGGTTGGTCAGCTCGAGGTCGACCAGGGCCTTCAGCGTGGGGTCGCTGGCCGGGGTGCAGGCATCGGGATTTCCGCTGAGGGTGCCGCCGTAGTAGTCCTTGATCGCCTTGAGCACGAACCCGCGCCCTTCGATCTCGGCGGTCACCGTCAGCCATTTTTTCCGGTTGAAGATGTTGCCGGTCTGGTTCTGCTTCTGGTCGAGCTTCAGCGTCTTCACCCCGTGCTCGGACAGGATCTGCTGGAACCACGCCAGCCGTTCGGCATTCTTGAGCGGGTCGTCGAACCGGATGGTCGCCCTGATGATGCCGTAGCTGACCGTGTACCCCTGGTAGTCGCCGGGGGCGTAGGCATTACTGCCCTGAACCGCGGCGAGGGTCTCGGTGATGGGGGCAGGGGCGGTTTCACTCCCGCGGGTGCCGGTCTGAGTCTGGGCAGGCGGATTGACGGGTTGGTCGCCGAAGGGGTTGTTGGCGAACACACCGCCCTGACAAAGGCCGAAACAGACGAGAGAACAAGCCAGGAACCGCGACCAGGAGACCTTCATGGGTTTCCTCCCTTCGATTGGACCATAGGAAAATTACGGGGGGATCAAAGACGGGTTTTCACCATTGTACGAATGCAGGGTCCCTCCCGCAAGGATGGCCGGCGTTCTTTTTCGGGGAAACGGGACTTCCGGTCTGGGGGAATTTTTTGGTAAAATGAAAACCTGCCCCTAAATTCCACTGAGAGGGAGAAGATATGGCGAACAAGCGTTTCTGGACCGCGTTCTTCTTTTTACTGGTGGCCCTGACCGCCTCGGCGGCCGGGGAACATCAACTCCAGCTGGCCAAGGATGCCATGAACCGTGGAGACTTCCGGTTCGCCCTCGGCCAATTCCGGGACCTCTCCATGGATTCCTACGTCTCCCCGCGTGTTGCCCGGGAAGCCAGCTATTACGTCGGCTTCTGCTGTGTGAAGCTGAGTGACCCCTGGGGTGCGATCGAGGCCTTCGAGCGCTTCCTGGGCCGCTATCAGGGCAGTTCCAGTGACTTCCTGATCCCCGATGCTTTGTACGTCCTGGGGCGCACCTATGAGAACGTCAACCGCCTCGACGATGCGCGCCGGGTTTACCGGCGCTGTCGCGACCGCTTCCCGAGCTCCGAGTTCGCCTCCAAATCGGAAGAACGCCTCCGTCTCATCGGCGGCGGTGGCGGCCATTATCCCCCTCCCCCGCCGCCTCCCCCGGGCCCCGGCTATTCCGGCGTCACTCCCGAGGTGGCCGACATGATCCGGCTCGCCAAGATGGATCCCAACTCCTATTCCGCCGACCAGATGCTGCTCAAGGCCGCTTCCCGGGCGCGCAACGGCCAGGATTTCGTGGCCATTTCGCGCGCCACCAGCAACCAGTACACCCAATGGCAGATCATCTCCACCGCCATGCAGTCGCGGGTCTTCGCCCGGATGATCCCCTACGACGTGGTCGATCTGGCCCGCACCACCTCCAACACCTACTACCGGAACCAGCTCCTGCTGGCCTATGCCAAGGACGTCGCCCAGACCGCCGAGGATTTCAGCATCATCGCCGAGGCGGCCGCTGACAGCTACACCAAGAGCCAGATCCTGGCCATCGCCCGCGAGAAGGTCGGCAATGGCGGCTACCACCCCCATTACGCCATGGAACCCGGCCGGCAGTACGCCGACCAGGGACCTGACGCCGCCCCCGTCGCGAAGGCCGCCCCCGTCGAGAAGGCTTCGCCCTCCGATCCCTTCAGCGCCGGCTTTGACATGGACCAGGAAAAGGTTCGCCGCGTGAACTGGTTCCTCAAGGCCGTCCAGTCCAAGAAGGAGATCGAGGCCACCGCCAAACAACTGCAAAAAGAGGACATGGGCCTCGACATCGTCCGGCAGGCGCTCAAGAGCGCCGACCAGATGAAGAAGTTCGACAGCATGCACCAGCGGTAATCCCGTCCACGCGCGACGCCGGCCCGACCTGTGTGGCCGGCGTTTTTCCTTCCGGTGTTCTGTGGCAAGGCTTGCGGAAGGGGGCTCTGTCCCTTCGTCCGGCATCCGGTTGGCGATCCCCCGAACGGGTCATCTGTTTAGGCAATGGTCCGTTCCAGGGCTGGCGGACTGCGAAGCGGAGCTTCCGCGAGGGGAACGCATCAGCGTTCCCCTCGCCAGACGAAAGGGTCCAGGGCTGTCGGCCCTGGCGGGGTGGAAGGGGCAAAAGCCCCCTTCGGAAGCCTTCATGCGGATCCATGGTCTTTCGGGGGTTCCGGCCGCGGTCGCCCTTCCAGGAGGAAGATCCATGTCATCGCCAGCCCGTTGGTTTGCTCTCGCCTGTCTCCTGTGCCTTCCGCCCGCCAGCACAGCCGTCCAGGCCGCACCCCCCGCGGCGACGAAGATGCCTGCGTCGACGGTCACCCCGGCCCCGCGCGTGGCTGGCCCCGCCGCCTCGCCGGCCCGCCTGGCCCTGACCAAGAAGGCGGCCGCCGGCGATGCCGCCGCCCAGTTCGCTCTCGGCTTGGCTCTCCTGCAGGGCGACTTTGGGGCTCCCGACCCCGCTGACGGCCTGTCCTGGGTGCAGGCCGCGGCCAACCAGGGGCATCCCCCCGCCATGGCCCGCCTGGGCCGCCTCTACCGCGACGGAATCGGGGTTCCTGCCGATCCCTACCAGGCGGTCGAATGGTTCCGGGTGGCCGGGGAAGCCGGTTTCCTGCCGGCCCGGGTCGATCTCGCCCTGATGATCGCCGCAGGCAGGGGATCACACCAGGACCTGGTGGAAGCCTGGGCCCTGCTCGAGTCGTCGTCGGCCAGCCTGGCCCTGGCGCCCCCCGGCGAATACGACGAGGCCCGCCAGGTGCTGGCCGATCTGGGCAGGCGGCTCACCCCGGAGCAGATGGTCCTGGCCCGCCGCCGGTTGGAGGAGATCCAACAGCAGGCCCTGGCCGACCTGATGCGCCGCCACCCGGGCGTGCCGAAAAAGCGTGCCCCGCCGGCGGGAGCGGAGAAGACTCCCGCCCCGACAACCAGATGATGAGCGAGCGGTTTGCCCGGTTGGCTTCGCCGTCCGCTGTCGGGAGGCGGTGCGGCCGTCCTGCCCAAGGATCGCCGGCGATCAGCGGCGGCGCGATGCGCGGTCGGGGGGAAGACGGCGGTGGAGGTCGGGGCCGGCAGTGGCCTGGCGGTAGAGGTCGTCGATCTCTTCGCCAGTGAGAGGCGGCTCCAGTTCCCTTTCCCCCGAAACGAAGGGGTCGAGCAGGCGCCGGGCGTCGCGGAACCGGCCCATGCCCAGGTTTGCCCGGGCCTGCCCGACCAGGTAGAGGGGGCGGTCGGGTTCTTCGGCCAGCAGGCGGGAGAACAGCAGGTAGGCTTGCAAAAACTGCCTCTGGGCAAGGGCTTCCTCGGCCTCGAGAACCCGGGTGTTCTTGACGAACGTGTCGGGGGTTCGGCCATCCGGGATTTGTCTACCCTGGTTCCGGCCGTCCCCTGATTGACCGCTCGGGCCCTGGGCCGCGGGCGCCGGGGAACGCGGGGTGGTCCAGGCGTCAGTGACCCCGGCCGGGGTGAGATCAGCCGCCGAGGCCGGAACCGACGCCGCCCCGACGCGGGGGGCGGTATACAGGAAGTTGGGGCCGAACCAGCCCCGCTTGAACCGCTTGGCGGTCAGGTCGGGATCGGGGGCGGGCAGGGGGAGATACTCGGTGGACAGCGGCCCGTGCCGGTGTTCCCACTCCTCGAACAGCCGCATGTAGCGGGCCACCAGCGGGTGGTGCGGCGAACGCGACCCGGCCAGGCGGAACCAGGTCTTCGCTTCGGCCAGGCGGCCGGCGGCCGCTTCGATCCGGCCCAGGAGCAGGAGGGCTTCGACGTTGTCGGGGAAGGCGCGCTGAACCGACCCGGCCAGCGTCCGTGCCTCGGCGAGCCGCCCCAGCCGCAGGAGTTCGGCGGCCTCGCGCAGGGGCTGAGACAGTTCCCTGGCGAAGCCGGCCGGGCTCAGGGCGGCCAAAAACAGTCCGGCCAGCAGGAGGACAAGGCGGGCCCTCGAGGCGGCCCGGAGGCGGCCGGCGACTGCCCCGGCCGCGCCCGGGGCGCGGGGCCGCCGGGAATCATCTCCGGCCGGGGTGAGGGCGGCCAGCGACGGGGCAGGAAACGGCCCGGGGACGGCCGTGACGCGGCCCGTGGCGGACGCGGGGGCGGGCATGGGCGGGTCGTCAGTTCGACTGGCCGGGGTTCTTGATCTGGTTCAGGTCGATCTCGGGATGGTCAATGGGGGGGGGCTGGTCGGGGGTCCTGGGCGGGGCGACGGCGGTTCCCGTCGCCTCTCCCGGCAGGGCCGGCACATCCATCGGCTGGCCGGCCCCGGGGCCGCCCCGGTGCTCGATGTCGAAGGAGTCGCCCTCCTGGTAGTCGGTGGGCGGCGGGTAGTCCTCCTGGCTGGTGACCGCGACGTAGGCCTGATTGGCGACCAGGATGAAGACACCCAGCAGGATCAGGACCAGGCCCCATTTCCATGATTCGTTGCCGATTTCCATGATGTGCTCCCGTGCTCGGTTGGTCGGAATGCCGGTTACCCGCCGGAGGCGGCCCCGGCGGCGGGGATGCTCTTTTCGAGGAGAGGGAAGACCAGGATGGCCTTGCCCTTTACGATCCCTGAGGGGTCGATGGTCAGGTCCATGGAACGGACCTGGAACCGGGGCAGGGTCTTGCGCGCCTTCAGGAAAAAGCCGACGACGCTGACGAACACGCCCTTCAGCTCGAGCCGCACCGGCAGAACCTCGACGCCGGGCCAGTCCCCCTCGGCCTCCTCGGTCTGGGCCCCGATGGCCTGCCCGGTCCGCTCGTCGAACTCCGGCAGTTGCTCGGGGGTGCCGGCGCCCTGGCCGCTCCCTCCCGACTCCATGCTGTCAGTCTTCAGATGGAAGATTTTCAGATACTCGAACTTCCGGATCAGCACCTCCGAGGCCGAAGCGGCGTCGTACAGACCCCGCACCAGCCCGGCTTCGTCACCCACCCCCAGCCAGGGACGGGCCGCCTGCACCGGGGCGCTGGCCAGGAAGGCCTTCAGGGAATCGTGCTCGGCCTGCACCCGGGCCAGCGCTCCTTCGCTCTCCTCGAGGCGCCGGGATTCCTCGGCCAGACTCGCCTCCATCGAGCCCAGCAGTATCCAGCGCCCGGCCAGGAAGACGGCGATGAGGATCAGCCCGGCCGCCACCAGCGAGACGGTCATCCGGTTCATGGCAGGTCTCCCTTCAGCAGGAATCGCGCTTCGCCCGCCGTCTTCGGCAACAGCCGCACGACCCGGACGCGCCGCATGACCCGGGCCTGCACCAGCCGCTCGGCAAAGGTCGACAGGGCCTGGTAGCCGGAGGCGCGCCCCTGGATCACCAGGACGTCGCCGCCGATCTCCTCGACCATCTCGGAATCCTGGTCGGGAGCCGCCCCGCCGATGGCGGGCAGGGGAACCGGGGCCGGTTCCCCGCCGTCGCCGCCCGGCGAAACCGCTGTCTGGCCGCCGGCCGGCTCGGGGGCGGTCTCCTCTTCCTGGGTTTCTTCCTCTGCCTGGGCCTTCGTCTGGATCTGGATCCGGGAGATGGAGATCCCCTCGGGGCGCTGTCGCTCGATCAGGAACAGGGCCTCGTCGGCGGTGCGGTGGTCGCGCAGGAACTCCTGCAGGGCCGCCTGGTCGCGGGAGGCGAGCCTGACCTCGGGAACCCGGGCCTTGTTCAGGCGGGCCACCTTGACCTGGAGGGTGGTCAGGTTGTTGGCGGCGATCGAGGCCTTCTGCCGGGTCTGCTCGACCTGCTCGGCCAGGGAAAGGCGCCAGAACAGAAGGGCCACCAGCAGGATCACCGAACCGATCAAGCCGATCCAGAGCGGCATGGCCATGGACAACTGCGACATCCGGGCCTGCCAGGCCCTCTCGTTCAGCCGTCCCTGCAGGTTGGCCGACGGTCCCTGGGGGTCGGCGTGCGCCCAGAAGGCGCCCAAGGCGGGCAGGAACGGCAGAAGCTTGACGTGGCGCGGCCCGGGGCCGGAGGGGGCGGCCATGTCGGGGAGGATCGGGGAGATGTCGATGCTCTTGGAGACGTCGAGCGTGTCGATCTTTCCCGGCGCGAAGTAGTCGCGGGCGAAGGCGAAATACTCGGGGCGGGTGGCGCCGCCGCCCAGGAACAGGAGCTCGTCGATATGCCCGAGCTTGCTGACCGCCCGGAAGTAGTCGAAGCTGAACCGGATCTTCTGCGAGAAGCCGTCCATCTCGCCCGGCAGGGGCGGGTTGGAGAACTCGGCCATGCCGGTGGGGATGAACCGGTAGAACTTCAGCTCCCCGGCGGCGAAGATCTGCAGGTGGGTACCGGAGTGGCCGAGGTTGATCAGCGACAGCGAGGGCAGGCCGAGACTGGCGCTTCCCGCTTTCAGCCCCATGGCGCCGAAGACCTCGGCGTAGGCGCCCGCCAGGCGGATGCCCGCGGCCTCGTACAGGTCGCTGTGGCGCTGGAGGACCGCCTGGGGAATGACCGCCAGGGCCGCGAGCGGCGGGCTCTCGCGGATCATCTTCCAGGCGTGCAGGAACGGCTCGTTGCGGTAGGTGGGGGACAGCAGTTTCTTGGCCTCCCACTGCAGAACGCTTTCGATCCGGTCGGGCTGGACCTGGGCGGGCGGTTCGACCAGCTTCACCTGCAGTTCGCGGCTGTTGAGCACGGCGACGGACTCGCGGATCTCCCCCATCGGCAGGCGCTCGGCCAGAATCTTCAATTGCTGGACCTGGTGTTCCCGGTACTCGGCCTCGCCGGGAAACTCGGACACCGGCCGCAGTGGTTCCTGCTCGACCGCGGCCAACCGGTCCTTGCCGCCGCGGCGGTCGATCAGGGCCGCCTTGGCCGAATGGGCGCCGAGGTCGAACGCGGCGTACAGCCCGTCTGCCAGAATCGTCTTCATGAGGCCTCCAGGAATCGGCCGGTGCCGGTGCGGCCTGGGCGTTTCTGCACGCCCTGTCGTTCAAGGCGGCGGCGGGCCACCGGGCGCCCGCCCTCGAAAATGGTGGCGGTGGCGATCAAATCCAGGCCCTCGCGGGCGGGGCGGGCGGCCACCTCGACCTGCACCTGACGGAACCGGCCCAGCGGCGAGACGTAGGACCAGGCGAAGGGCCGGAAGCCCTTTCGGAGTCTGGCCAGGCCCCGCTCCAGGCCGCCGTCGGCGGCCTGGAACCCGATCACCTCGAGGGCGGCCGACCGGCCGAGGTCGAGGGTCAGGCGGGCGACGTCCTGGCCGCCGAGCACCAGGAAGAACAGGACCGAGGTGACCAGGAAGGCCAGGTAGAGCGCGAATCCCCCGCGGGGGTGCCGGTGCCCCGCGCGAACCGGGCGGTTCGCGCCGCCATCCGTGGCGGCCAGGGGGCACTGCCGGCGTCGTGCCGGTCGGGTCGTCACGGTCATCGGCCGGTCCTCGTGCGGAAGACCCAGATCTGCGCCGGCAGGGCCTCGACGGGGTCGGCGCGGCCGTTGCGGTTGCGGTCGTCGAACAGGCGGGCCTGGACGAAGACGGCGTCGGGCGGGCAGGGGGACCACGACCAGGTGGCGACCCGCAGGCGGCCCGCCGCGGCGGTCAGGTCGGGCAGGGTCAGGGAGGCGATGGCGCCCGTGGTGGCGGCCGCCCGGAACCGTCTCTGCAGGGCGGTGAGCAGTTGCCGCTGGCGCCAACCCGCGTCGATGGCTCCGTAGCGCAGTTGTCCGAACTGCAGGAGGTTCAGCAGGCCGGTCACCGACAGGCCCAGAATCAGCAGGGCCACCGTGATCTCGAGGAGGGAGAAACCGCCGCGCCGGGTCATTTCCGCTTTCCTCCGGGGGGGGGCGCCGCGGGGGGCAGGAACAGGAAGGACTCGACCTGGACATCGACCCCCGGTTTCAGGACCCGGGCGCACAGGCGCACCGTCTCCTCGCCGGCGAGCGGGGCCCAGCGGATGACCGACTTCCAGCCGGCGGGCAGGCGGAACCGGCCGCGCGCCGCGCCTTCCCGGGGCCGGCGGCCGGCCACCAGGTCGTTCTTCAGCAGTTCGATCTCGCGCTCGCCCGCCCGGGCGGCCCGTTCCTCTGATCCGGCCTGCCGGTCGAGGGTTTCGGCCGTCTGCAGTCCGGAGAAGAACAGGCCCATCGACCCGGCCATGACCAGGAGCGACAGCAGGATTTCCAGGAGAGTGAAGCCGGTAGCGGGGCGGATGGGGGGCGGCGGTCGGTTCATCGGCGGCGTCTACAGGGGAAAGGTGAGTGTGACCAGCGACTCGCCCGGCAGGCGGAGGGTCAGGTCGAGACGGTCGAGGGGCTGTCCGTCGGGTGCGAAGGCCCCTGCCCCGGCAAAGCGGAGGCCGTGCAGGAGGGCCGGCCCCGAGCCGGCCAGCGGGGGCAGGGGACAGGACAGGGCGGGCGACTCGGCGGCCACCAGCCGCCGGCCGCGGACCTCGA
>CAZKPI010000135.1:9701-9939 GCA_964554555.1 uncultured bacterium | reverse complement strand
GGGCGGGGGGGCCGGGGAGAAAGGAGACTCTCGTTCACATGTACCCCCTTCGCGACAGCAGGAAGAATCGGTTGACATCGGACCAGGCGGTGTTGGGTGCGCGCCATCGCACGATCATGACGATATCAACCAGGCGGAAGGTGCGGGGGGGTTCGTCCCGGGTGACTTCCTGAATGGGGCGGGTCCGGTCGTGGGTCATGCTCGTCAGGTCGTTGCCTTCCCGGCCCCCGGCGCAACT
>CAZKPI010000135.1:0-9664 GCA_964554555.1 uncultured bacterium | reverse complement strand
CGAATTCCGGATACTTGACGTTGGTGGAGTCGTTGTCGTGCCGATACACCCGAACCTTGATCTCGATCTCGTTCCCCTCGATGTTGAAGACGTTGACCAGGTGCTCCTCGCCATCGTTGGGGAAATTGCCGGGGTCGAGCACATACATCCAGCGGTTCATCTCCTCCTTGGCGAGGTTGGCGGCCACCCCTTCCACCTTCTGCATGCGCGATGCGGTGTTGGAGGAACTCATCATGTGGAAGATGGGCATCATGGCCACCGCCAGGATGGCGATGGCCAGCATGACCTCGGTCAGTGTGGTGGCGGTCCGGTTCACAGGTGGCCCACTTTCACGTCCACTTTGGCGCCGGTCTGTTCGATCACCTTGGTGTTGGGGAAATGATCTTTGTCGGGGTGGTGGAGTTCGACGGCGACGGTCACCAGCTGACTGCCGGTGGCGGCATCCACATCGAAGGCGCTGACCGCGATGGAGGCGGAACTGACGTTTTCCATCAGAACCCGGCCGTTGAACACCGGCTCACCCGGGTTGGTGCCGGATTCGAGGACCTTCTTGTACAGGAGCTTGCCGCCGGAGAGTTCCACGGAACTCTTGAAACAGGCTCCGGAACTGGGGACGTCGGTTCGGAACGGGATCCCGATGAACCATTCGGCCAGGACGGCATCGCCCTGGGTCGTCCCTTCCTTTACCTTCATTTGCTTGTCCTCTTCGACCTGGACCTCGCTGATCTTGATGGTGGTCTTGTAGGAGGCGCGCTGCATTTCCTCGCGCAGGAACGTGAGGCCGTTGCGGGCGTGGGTCTGCATGGTGAGCGACCAGTTGGTGGCCGTGAACGACTTGGTCACCCCGCGGTAGACGAAATAGACGGCAGAAAAGGTCATACTGATCACCATGGCGGCGATCAGAATCTCCACCAGGGTTATTCCTCTGGACGGTTGGCGGTTCGCTTGCATGTGACCTCTTTTTCTTTCCGTACCCAATTTTACCAGATACTCTGGGGGATACATACCATCAATCCAGACCCTTAATCCAGAACGCCAATTTGCAAAAATGAGACATTATTTATGCGAATTTTCAGGGCCGGAGGGCAAGGGTTTCGGCCTGAAGGCCGCGGGCGGTAAAAAATTTTGGCCCCCGGGCCCTGCTGGGGAATCAACCCTCAGGTCAATATGAATCTTGCGAAGAATTTCCCTCCCAGGGTGCGAATTCCTGCGGACTCACCTCCCAAACCTGGGGGGAAGCGCCCGGGAGCGGGGGTTTTCAGAGAAGAGGGTTGGTTTCGACCTGGGGCAGAAGGGCGGCCACCTCCTCGAAGGTCGCCTCGCAGGGGCCGGCATGGCCGGCATCGGCGGCCCCCGCGGCCATGGCCCAGCGGGCCGCTTCCAGGGGGGGGTGGCCGAGGGTGCGGGCGAAGATGAACCCGGCGAGGGCGGCGTCGCCACTGCCGACCGCACTGATCTGGCGGACCCGCGGGGGGATGAGGACGTGGAAATGGGGCGGATCCCACAGGAGGGCCGGGCCCGCGCCGTCGGTGATGAGGGCCCCGGGCACCCGGTTCCGGGCCAGCCGTTCGAAGGCGGGGTTCGCCGCCGGATCGGCGAACGGATCGACCTGGAAGGTTTCCAGGAACTCCTGCCGGTTGTGTTTGAGGAAAAAACCGCCGACGGCGAGGGCTTCCAGCAGAGGGGCGCCGCGGGCATCGAGATATATCTCCGCCCGTGACCCGGTCAGACTTTCGAGCAGGCGGCGGTAGAGGTCGGACTGGCCGTTTCCCGGGAGGGTGCCGGACATGGCAACGAACGTCGCCCGGTCGCGCCACCGTTCCGCCTCCTCGACCAGGGCCAGGACTTCGCTGGTTGTCAGGTCAGCGCCGTTTTCCATCCACCAGTGGTGGGAGGGGGGCTGGTCGATGATCAGGTCAATGCCGACGCGAGTTTCCCCGGACGTTGGGATCAGGCGGGCGGTGATGCCGCTGTCCTGAAGGCGTTGCCGGATCTTTTCGCCGTTCGGGCCGCCTCCGAACCCGAGAGCCACGGCCGGCCGGCCAAGGGTCTTGAGCAGGCGGGCTACGTTGATGCCCTTGCCTCCGACGGTCCAGGGGAGAGAATCCAGGCGCCGGGGGGCGTCCGGGGGAAAGGACGGCAGGTGGAGGACGTAATTCAGCAAGGGGTTGGGTGTGATGGTGACGATCATGGAAAGCGGGAAACGGACGCTTTTCAGTTCCCCGCGGCTAGGGTATCATTCCCCCATGGAAAAGGGAACCTGCATTCTCCTGGTCGTGCACGGATCGAAGCACCCTGACGCCCGGTCCGCGGCGACCCGGTTCGAGGCGGAGCTGGCGGCGTCCGGCCTGCCGGCGGCCGCACGGCTTTGTTTTCTGCGCATGAGCGAACCTTCGTTGGCGGAAGCCATGGAAAACGCCTCCCGTGAGGGGTTCCGGCGGCTGTTCATCGTGCCGTTGTTCGTCTTCCCCGGACAGCATCTGGTCGAGGAGATCCCAGACCTGGTGAGGGATTTTCGGGCGGCCCATGCCGCGGTCCAGGTCGAGGTGGTCCCCGCCCTCGGAGAAAATCCCGCGTTCGTCGGCTGGCTGAGGGATTGGCTGACCGGGCGGACGGCCGCCCCGGCGGCGGGGAACCCCTGACCATGGCTCGTTCCACCCAGCCCGCCGTCCTGTACCGACTGATGGGGATCGCCCTGCTCCTGGTGGCCCTGGGCGGATTCTACCAGGGGTGGCGCCAGATTTCGGAGGACGTTCTGGTCGTCCTGACCTTCCATGGGGTGGTGGATCACCCCTCCCTTCCGTGGGAGGTGACGCCCGCCACGCTCGACGAAAGTTTGCGGCGTTTGCAGAGGCACGGGTACGTGCCCATCACTCCGGGAGAGTTCCAGGCCTGGTGGCAAGGTTCCCTCCCTCCCGGCCGGCGGTTCCTGGTGACGTTCGACGACGGGCTGACCAGCTCGGGGCAGGCGATCGCGAAACTGGCCCGGGAGCAGGGCATCCGCAGTCTCTGGTTCATTGTCACGGACCTGCTGGGGCGACCGGGATACGCGACGCCCGAGGATTTACGGCGGCTGGCCTCCGACACCGGATGCGTGTTTGGTCTGCACGGGAAAACGCACGAGGAATTCCCAAAAATCCTGCAGGAAGGCCGCGACCTGGCGGCGGAGGTGCGGGTGGGCAAGGCCACCCTCGAAACCCTGACCGGAAAGCTCGTGGAGTTCTTTGCGTATCCCTTCGGTGTCTACTCGACGGCCACACGCGATCTGGTCGCCTCCTCCGGCTTCCGGTTCGGCTTCACCGTCGAGCCGTGGGCGGTACAACGGGGGGAGGACGATCCTTTCCTTCTGCCCCGCCTCATGTTCCTGCGGGGGAGCGAGGAATTCGGGGAATGGACGCCGCCCCGGCAGGCCCGGACCGGAGGACTGACGCTCACCTTGGCCATGTTCGTGGTCCTGCTTTCCCTGCGCATGTTCGTCCGGGCGTGGGAGACGGGGCGGGGGCCCCGGGTGGTCCCCGGCGAAAACGGTTCCTGACAGGGCGGCCGGAAGGGTCGGGGCATTGCCAAACGGCGGCGTTTCGTCTAAAGATAAAGGGTCGTGCCCGAATTTCCCATGCCGAGCATAGATACCATCCTGTTTCTGACGGTCGGAATCCTTCTTCTGATCGTCGGTATGCGTATCTACTGGGTTCGGCGCCGAGCGGCCGCGGTGCCACCGGAGGGGGCCCCCCCGGTCCGGGAGGCAGGAGCAAAAACGGTTCCCCGCCAACCTTCGCCGGTTGTCCAGGGGGTGCCCCAGGGGCCAGGTGACGGCGTTAAGGACACCGAGCCCCATCCCAGGACGCCTGGGAGAGGGGAAAACCTGGCGCAGGATGGCCCTGCTCCGCCATTCCAGGAGAGTCCACCAGGGTCGCCCCCTGGGACCCCAGCAGAACCGGGTGGATCAAGGCCTTCAGAGAAGGCCTCCGGCGCCGCGGTCGGGGGATTCGGTGAGAGTCCGGCGCCGGGGCCGCCCCCTGATGGGGGTTCGGGAAAACCGGTGGAGGTTCCTTCGGAAGACCCGGCGGCCTGGTCTGATCAGCAGATCATCGACCTGGTCAGCAACTATGCGGCTCCGCACGCCGTGCGTTTCCGGGCGATCCGCGTGGCGGGGGACCGGCGGGTGGCGGCGGCTGTTCCCGCTCTCATCGAGACACTGTATGAACCCGACCCGGCGGTTTCAGCGGCGGCCGCGGAGAGCCTGGGGAAGATCGGCGACCCCCGGGCCATCGAGCCCCTGCTCGAGGTGACCCGGCGCAACGACCTGAAGCTCACCGCCGCCATGCCGCAGGCCCCGGGGAAGCCTGAGACGACCATCGGGCCCGGCTCGGGCGAGGCGGGGGAGGCGCCCGAGGGGGCCAAACAGCCGAACCCCTTCAACTACAAGGAGCTGACGGTCTTCAAGATCGACCTTCTTCCCAAGGAATATCTCCAGTCTGACGGGACGCCCATTCCCCGAAAGGAGCTGGTCCAGAAGGGGTTGAAGGACAATGATCAGCAACTTCGGAAGATGGCGGCGAAAGCGGCAATCGGGATGCGTGATGCCGACCTGGTGCCTGTCCTGATCGACACGCTGAAGAACCCGTATGAAGTGGAGTCGGTGCGCTATTTGGCGGCGGAGGCGCTGGGCGAGATGGAGGCGGAGGCCGCGGCGGCCCCCCTGCTCGATGCTCTCGGTGATGAGAATGTGGCGGTGCGGTATTCGGCGGCATCGGCCCTGAGCCACCTGGGCGGGGAGACCGCGGTGAAGGGGCTGGTCGAAGCCCTGCGGGACGAGAACGAGTTCGTTCGCTCCCAGGTCGCCTTCGCGCTGGGAAAGATCGGCGATCCCCGGGCCCTCGAGGCGCTTTTCGGAGCGGTCAACGACGAGCACGAGGGGGTCCGGTTCTCGGTGGCCGAGGCCCTCGGGCGGTTTCCCGGGCAACCGGTCCTGCAGGAGCTGGAGGCCCGCCTTGCCCGGGCGGACCGCAGTATGCGGCTGGCTTTGGTCGAGGTCCTGGGCCAGATCAAAGACGACCACGCGATCGAGATCCTGCGGAAGGTCCTGCGTGACCCGGACACCGAACTGAGTTACCGGGCCTCCCTGGCCCTGATGGAGCACAAGAGCCTGGACACCCTCGACGACCTGATCGAGGCTTCCCGCCGTCTCGACAAGGAACTCATGGAGTGGCTCGGCAGTGAAGGGGCTGGCGGGCCCTTGCCCGCCATGGCCCCGGAAGACGACGAGACCACCCAGTTCAAGACCTATTCAACCATCGGCCTGAAGAAGAATGAGGAGCAGGCCGCCGCCCTGGAAAAGCTGGCGGTGGCCCTTCAGCATGCCAGCCCGAATGTGCGGGGGTGCGCCGCCAACGCGCTGGGCGATTTCCGGGGCCCTGCGGTGAACCAGCTCCTGCTGACCGCCCTCCAGGACGATCACGAGTACGTCCGCGCCACTGCCCTGGCCTCGCTGGGGAAACTGGGAGATCCCGAGGTGCTTCCCTCATTGGAAAAGTGCCTTGCCGACCCATCGGAGGAAGTGCGCTACGCCTTTGCCCGGATGCTGGGATCTTTCCAGGATCTCCGAGCGGTGCGTTTCCTGGAGGACCTGGCCGGCAAGGATGCCTCTCCTGACGTGAAACGGGTGGCCCGGATCGGCCTCCAGGCCTTCGACGCCCGCCGGGCGGGGGGCGGCCCAGCCGCGTGAACAGAGGGGGCAGGCCCTTTCCCCTTCCCCTGCCGGCGGCCCCCGTCCCGCGGGGGGCGCGCTCGCCTCTGGACTGCCGCCCGTCCCGGGCCGACCCTTCGGCCCCGGGCCGCTTGGCGAGGGAGGCGCGTTTCGCCCGCCCGCAAAGCCGTCCTGGGCCCTGACCTGGAAGGCGACTGGGGGTGGCGCGTTCCGAATGGTTTCCCTGATTCTTCAGGCGTGGTAGAACTAGAGAAGGCTTGGAAAGGAGAATCGACCCATGCGTTCCAATCTGGCGTTGGTCTTCATGGTCCTCCTGCTGGGTGTGGCGGGGTCCCCCGTGTCCGGGTGCGATGCCGACCTGGTCGCCTTGTTCACCGGGGAACGTCCCGACGATGTTTTCCTCCAGTCAGTCAATCGCCTGGCCGTCGAGGCCAAGGCCTTTGGCGGTGTCATCGACGATCCGGAGAAGGGGGCGGCCGCCCTGGCCACCCTCATGAAGACCTGGGTCACCTTCGACAACCGGTTCAGCCAATCCCCGCCGCCGTGGGCGGCCAAGGACCGTCACTGGACTCCCAAATTCAAGGAACTGGCCGACGACATCGGGGCGATTGACCGGGATTTTCGGGCAGGCCAGCCGACGGCGGCCCACATCAAGGTTCTGGCCTTCGCCCGCAAGTTGGTCAAGCTGTTCGACCAAATGCCCAAGACCCCGGAAAAAGAAGCTCTGATCTTTTTTTCCATGGGGTTCCAGACTCTGTCCGAGGCTGTCCAGACCCGCGACGTGAAGACCTTCGAACTTGGCCTGGCCGACCTGGCGAGCGGCACCACCCTCTATCGCGCCCACCTCGCCAGTCCGACGACCGCGGAAGCCCTTGCCTTCCTCGACCGGGTCGACCAATTACAGCGCACGTATGCCGAGGCCCCGGGAACCCTGTCCGTCAGCCTGAACATGCTGGTGGGGATTGCCGAGGACGCGTTCGGGAAAATGAACACCAAAGCCCGTGAGCAGGGCGCCGGGAAGTGACCGGACCGGGCGGAGCCGGCGGGGTGCCGCCGGGGGCCCGCCTTCGGGACACAGGAGGTAACCATGCTGAGTGACGCGGAATTTGAACGGATCACCGAGGAGATCTTCCGGTTCCACACCAAGCGGGCGCCCGGCATCCCCATCGCCGTGGCCATGGTGGATCTGGCCCGCGAACTCCTGGGCCCGGTGAAGGGTCGGTTGAACGTCATCGCCGAGAGCCAGGCCTGCCTTTCGGACGTGGTCCAGGTGATGACCGGATGTACCATCGGCAACCGGTATCTGAAGATCCTGAAGGACCTGGGGCGGTATGCCTTGACCATGTTTGACCGGGAAACCGGGGTGGGAGTGAGGGTCTATGTCGACTTCCGGAAGATCGATCCCAGCCGGACCCCGGAACTCCACAAGTTCTTCCTGAGGGAACGGGGTGAGGCGGTGGAGCGGGGGGGCGAAGCTCGCGAGGCGTCGGGGCGGCTGATCATGGCGGAATTCGCTTCGATCAAACGTGATCTTTTCGGGTCCCAGCGGGTACGGGTTCTTCAGACCGGGAAGCCGCCGATGCTTCCGGCGAGGGTCTGCCCGTCGTGCCATGAGTCGTTTCTGCAGAGGGACAGCCAGCACGGTCAATGCGACGTCTGTTCGGGTTTGACCCGGTATTTTGAGCCGCTTCAGGACTGACCGCTGAACGCCGGCGGCCAGCCCGGGATGGCCCGTTCTCCCGCGGCCCGGGGGGAAGGAAGGCTGTCTGGCGGGGCCCTCAGGGCAGTCGCTGACCCAGAAACCACCAGGATTTGTGGTCGGGGATGATGGCGACCTGCCGCACTCTGGCCTGGCCTGCCAGCGCGGCCACGGCCGCCGGTTCGGGGGATGGCGGTTCCTGCGGGGGCGGTTCCTGGGGAGCGCGCAGGGCGTGACGGGCCTGTTTCACCTGGTCGCGGACCTCTTCGGGCAGATCGGGGCCGAACCCCCGGCCGAGGAAGGCCCAGCCGCCCGGGGCGAGCACCCGCCCGATCTCGCGCCAGGCCTGGGGAAGATCCCGCCACAGGTGCATGGAGTTGCGGCTCACCACGAGGTTGACCACGCCATCCCGCAGGGGGATGTGCTCGGCATGGCCGCGGATGACCAGGAGAGGGGCCCGGGGACCGGCGGTGGTCCCGGCCGTCCGCTGGGCATGGGCGACCATCGCCGGGTCCTCGTCGAGAAGGATGCCCGTGCCCAGGCCGTGCTCCAGCAGAGCCGCCAGCCATTGGCCGGTTCCCCCGCCGAGGTCGAGGACGGTCCGGCCGCGGAGATCGTCGGGCACGCGGCGGCAGACGGCATCGGCGAGGATGGGGAAGATGGGCCGCAAGGCCTCTTCGCTTTGCGGGATGTAGGAATCCGCGAATTCTGCCTGGCGGGGTGCTCCCTGGGCGGTCATGGAACGGTGCTCAGAACCATCCGGACACGAGACCCCCGGCGGCCGAGAACAGGACGACGAGAACCAGGAAGGCGATGGTCTTGGCGCGGCCGATGATGGGAAGGGCGAGGACGCTGGGCAGGCTGACGGCGGGACCTGACAGGAGGAGGGCCAGGGCGGGGCCCTTGTGCATGCCCCAGCGCATGAACAGGTCGACAATGTTGACCCCGACGATGGAGCCGAAATACATGACGGCGCCGATGGCGGAGGCGAAGAGGTTCGCCAGCACGGTATTCTCCCGGACCAGGCCGAGGTAGTCGACCATCGAGGGGGCTCCCCCAAGCATGCCGGAGTAGAAGACGCCCAGAAAGACCATGGGCATGATCTCGCCGGCCTGCCTTCCAGTGCGTTTCAGCCATTTGCGGGTTTCGTCCCAGGTAAACCAGGCCCGCAGGACGAGGATGATGACGACCACTTCCATGCCGATGGCGAGAAGTTTTCCGGCGAGGCCGGCCATCCGGGCGGCCCATTCGGGATCGGTCGAGGCGAGCATCCCGGGGGGGATGAGCCGGCGGGTGATGAAGGACAGGGCGTCGGTTGAGGTCAGCATGACCAGCACAAGGAGCAGGAAGAACATCCCCTCCTGGACGGGGGTGCGGGCGGCCGGTTGGCTCGCGGTGTCGTCGGTGCCGGCCTCAGGCGGCGTCTCGCGGAACAGGAGGAACATGATCACGCCGATGGCGATGGAGGAGACGGCCACGCAGATGACCCGGCCCCAGAGCATCGAGGCGGGAAGGATCTTCCAGGTGTAGATGAGGGAAATCAGGTTGATGGCGGGGGAGGCGTAGAGAAAAGTGATGGCGGGGCCGAGACCCGCACCGCTTTGCAGGATGCTCATGAAGATGGGGAGAACGCCGCAGGAGCAGACGGTCAGGATGGCCCCGGCGAGCGAGGCGATGGGATAGGAGACGAACGGGTTGGCCTGCCGGCCCATGGCCTTGATGATGGTTTCCTTCGAGAAGAAGGTCGAGATGGCGGCGGCCAGGAAGAAGGCCGGAATCATGGCGGACACGAGGTGTTCGTAGAGAAAGGTGATCAGTTCCGTCGAGCCGGCGATGGCCCCCCGGAGGAGGAAGGAGGCGGCCGGTTGCCCCTCGGGCGGTTTCCAATACCAGCTGGCGGCCAGACAGCCCAGCAGGAAGAGCCAGGCGACAGCGAGGGCGGCTTTTTCGGCGGGCCCTTTCTCGCGGCGTTCCTCGCGCTTCTTCTTCTTGCCCTTCCCCTGGCCGGGAGCAGGTTCGGGAATGGGTTCGTCGCAGGCGACGGGGAGGGGGGGCTGAGGGGATTCGGTCATGCCAGAGTGCCTCCAGTGGCGTCAGGGGCCTGGGGGGAAAGATCGGGACCAGGACCGGAATCAGGACGAGGAGCAGACCCCCGCGGGTCCATTATACACCGGGGAATTAGAGGGGTCTAATCCTCCGGTTTGAGGACGGCCATGAAGGCTTCCTGGGGGATCTCGACGCGGCCGACCATCTTCATG
>CAZKPI010000134.1:0-9960 GCA_964554555.1 uncultured bacterium | reverse complement strand
GGCCGAAGGCGGTCGAGTGGGGCGGGCGGGGGCCCGCGGTCAGTGCACGTTTTCCGAACCCGCACCAGCGGGGAAGGAGACCTCGGTCAGGATCTCGTGGATGATCTGGAGGGCACCGGGGGTGACCTTCTTGTGGGTGGCCGACTCGAAGCGGGACACGAATTGATCGAGGTTGGTAAGGATGTAATAGGCTTCTTCTTTGCTCAGTTTCATTCTGCCTCCGCCAATTCTTCGGACAAGATTTGGACTCCCTGATGTATCTATCGGCAGGAAGGGAGGGATAATTGAGGCCTTCGGGGAAGTATGGTAAGATAGGCCAGAACCGCCATGTCAGAATCCACCCTCAAGCTTGGATGCGTCGAACAGGCCATCGCGGGGGGCATTGACCCCCTGTCCCCCCCCATTTCGGTCAGCCGCAACGGCACCCTCGCCAAGTGGCGCGACAAGATCCAATTGCTCGACCTGCGGGTGAACGACCCAGGGCTGACCCGCTTCCGGTCGGCCTTCGAGGAGATCCTGGACAAGGCCAGGACCCTCGAGATCGAGGTGATCGTGACCCTGCCCGAGGCGGTGCCCGAGTTCTTTGAACCGCCCCCCCCGAAGCCTGAAGAACCCAAACCCAAGCCGGCCAGACCGGCCCGCGAGTCGAAGGAGGAGCGCGAGGCCCGCCACGCCCGTGAAGCCGAGGCGGCGCGGGCCGCCCGCAAACTGCGGCCCTACGGCAAGCCCATCCCGGTCATCCCGGTGACCTACTTCAAACCCGCCTACCTGGCCGTGCCGCGCTCGCTTCCCGAGCCCGATGCCTTCCGCACCCTCTCGGTCGAAGAGTGCCTTCCCATCCTCGAGCTGGCGGGGCGCTTCAGCCTCCGCCATGTGGTGGTGCCGATTTCGGAGCCGGGCCTGTTCCTCGATCCCGGAGCGGGCGAGGAACTGCGCGGCAAGCTGAAGACCCTGACCGCCGCCGCCCGCGAACAGGGGCTCTGCCTGCACCTGCGCAACGGCGGCCTGCGCCTCGACCTCTACAAGAAACTGCATCGCGAAACGGGGTGCCGCCTGGCCTTCAATGCCGGGATCGCCGACCTCGAACGTCTCGATCTCACCGGCACCTTCGCCACCTACCGGGACCAGATCGACATCGTCTACCTTCAGCAGGTCCTGCCCGGCATCGACAAGTGGAAGGCACGCCGCGAAGCGATGGCGGCGGGGATCAAACGCTACCAGGCCGCCCTGGCCGAGTACAAGGCCGCCGGCCCCGCCGCCGCCGACCAGCGCGGCAAGGGCACGCCGCTGGGCAATCTGCTTCGAGCCTGGCACGACTACCAGGAGGCCTGCGCCAACCCCAACTTCAACCTCGGCCTGTTCCAGAACGGTGAAATCAACCCGGTGCCCCTGCTCCGGGAGATCAAGGCGGACCTCGACGCCGGCCGCGAGCGGCTCATCGTGGTCGAGACGGTTCCCAACATCAAGAATGTCGAATTCCTGGGTCGGCACCTGCTCCCTGAAGCCTTCACCGGAACCCTGTGACTGTGCACGTGAGTCCTGACCCGACACCCGTTCGGCCGGGGCACGGTTCCGGCCGAGGGGCAGGGGAAGGTCGTTGCCCCCCGGTCGGCGGGATGGTTCTGGCCTCCTGCCTGCTCGTGCTGGCCTCCTGGTTTTCCGTTCCAGCTGTCCAGGCCGCCCCCCGGCCGGCCGGCCGGCCCGCGCCGCGGCCTCAGCAGGTTCCCGTCCTGAAGCCGCCCTACGATTTCCAGGCCCTGCTGACCCGCGCCGAGGAGCTCTTCAAGGAAAACAATTACCGCGAAGCCCTGGTCTTCTATTACGAGGCTCTGCCCTCCTCGCCGTCCGACAGCGTTCGCGGCAAGATCCACTTCCGTATCGGGGAATGCCTCGAGGCCATCCGGCGGTTCGAGTTCGCCGAATACCACTACAAACAGGCTCTGCTGACCGATCTTCCGGAAAACCTTTCCAGCCGGGTGGCTCTCAAACTGAAGCACCTGCCCGGGCTGGCCCAGCACGAAGAGGCGACGCGGCTGTTCAAGCGGGCCATGGCCGCCTACAAGCGGCGAGACATCCGCGGGTCGCTCGACGACTACCTGCGGAGTCTGCAACTGGAACCGGCCTTGATGGGCCAGGACGAGTCGGGCCTGATCGATGACGCGATCCAGTATCTCACCTTCCTGTCAGAAGACAAGGCCAAGGAGCCGTCCCGCCTCCTCAAGCTGGCCACCTTCCTCGAACTGCGCGGCGACACCGAAAAGGCCGTCGAAACCCTCAAGCAGATCCTCATCATCTACCCGAATTCAGAGGAAGCCGGGGAGGCCGAAGAGAAGCTGGCCTTCTACACCCAGAAGCGGACCTCCTACGTGGAGTTCAAGCGGCCCCGCGACGGTCTCGCCGAACTGACCCCGCCCGAGGACGCGGTTCTGCACGAAGCCACCCTGGAATTCCGCGACCCGGGGGTCCAGTCGAAGGAGCTGGGGGAGTTCGCCTATACCTTTCGCGCCTTCAACGAACAGCCCAACATCCCCGACCACCGCTTCGAGCAGTTCACCATGATTCTCGGCAAGGGTGCCGACCAGAAAGAATACCAGTACCGCGCCGAGGAGGGGATCGCCGAGAAACAGGTGATCTACGAGGAGGAGAACCTCCGGTACCAGGTCGAGTTCCAGACTGTCAACCTGACCACCGCCTATGTCCAGGACATCTATGGCGAAGGGGTGCGTGCCGCGCCGCTGTTCGCGGGCATCCAGGTCAAGGTGACCATCTCCCGCAAGTAGCGGGGCACCGCAAAGGAGGCCGGCCCATGTTTTTCCAGGCCCTGGGATACTGCTTCGGATTCTTCATGGCCGTGCATTACTATGTGCTGTTGATTTTCCTGCCGGCCCTGCTCGACCGGTTCCTGGGCGATTCCTGACCCTCTTCCGGCGGCCCTCGGGGAGCTGACAGCCGCCTACCGGGAAACGTCCGACTGGCTGTATGACCGGTGGCGGGTGATTCCATCATGATTGACCCTTCCTTCCCCCTGCGCTATTATGGAGCAGTTTTCTGCCATTCTGCTGGTATGGTCCTTGCTTAAAGCGTGAATTCTGTCTTTTGAGGAGGGCGCGATGTCTGCCACCACCAAGGGGAAAGATCTCCGCAAGATGACCCGGCTCGAGCTGTACGATCTTGCCAAGAAATTGAACATCAAAGGGCGGTCGAGCCTTTCCAAGGAAGACCTGATCAGTCAGATCGAAGCCAGGCAGGAGAAGAAAGCCGAAAAGCCCGACGGCGCCGCCCGCGCGGCCGCCCCCAGTTCCACCCTGCACGCCAACCCGCGCGGCAGGCCGGCGAAGAAGGGCGACAAGACCCCGGCGTCCCGACCGGAGGCCCGGCCCGGCGAAGGGGTCATGGAGGCCTCGGGCAAGCCGTTCCAGCCGATGAAAGCCCCGGAGGCGCCGTCGTATCCGGTCGAACGCCTGTCGGGTGAACTGCCCCTCGGGTACGGCGACACCCGGATCGTCCTGCAGATCCGCGATCCCTACTGGGCGCACGCCTATTGGGAAATCAACGACCAGACCAAGGCCGAATTGCGGCGCACGCTGGGCGATGAAGGCTACACCCGCAGTTCCTTCATATTGCGCATCTATGATGTGACCGACCTCGATTTCACCGGCGACAATGCCCACAGTTACTACGACATCCACATTTTCGAGGGCGCCAACAACTGGTACCTGCACCTGGGCAAGCCCAACCGGTCGTTCGTCATCGACCTGGGGCTCATTTCCCCGACCGGGCAGTTCATCCTGATTGCCCGCAGTAACGTGGCCCGCACCCCGCGCGACACCTATTCTGACGTGGTCGATGAGCAGTGGATGGTGGTCGACGAGACCTTCCGCGAGATCTACCGGGCTTCCGGCGGCTTCAACGTCGGCGCCAGTTCGGGGGAGATCCGGCAGGCCATGTCCAAGCGTCTGCTCGAGGAGCTCAGCTCCGGGGCCGTCAGTTCCCTCAGCTCACCGGTCAAGAAGGAAATGCCGGCCCGCGGCAAGGACTTCTGGCTTGTCGTGAACACCGAACTGATCGTCTACGGGGCCACCGAGCCCGACGCCCGGCTGACCGTGCAGGGCAAGGAAGTGAAGCTGAGGCCCGACGGGACCTTCACCCTGCGGTTTGCCCTGCCCGACGGCGAGCAGAATATCCCCGTCCACGCCGTGAACCACGACGGCGATATGGAACGGACGATCACTCCGATCGTCCAGAAGTGCACCCGCTGAGCCCGCCATGAAAAAAGGGTTCCTGAGCCTGGTCCTGCACGCCCACCTGCCCTATGTCCGCCATCCCGAGCACGCGGACATGATGGAAGAACGCTGGCTGTTCGAAGCGATCACCGAAACCTACATCCCCCTCATCGATGCCTTCGAGGGGATGCTGGCCGACGGCGTGAACTTTCGCCTCACCATGTCCCTGACGCCGCCGCTGATCGGCATGCTGACCGACCCTCTGCTCCAGGAGCGGTATGAAAAGCACCTCAATCTGGTGATCGAGCTGGCCGAGAAGGAGGTCGACCGCACCCGCTGGATGCCCGAGTTTCACGGCACCGCCCAGATGTACCGCGGCAAGCTGTACCGCGCCCGCGAGATCTTTGCACGGACCTACGGCCGCAATCTCGTGGCGGCCTTCCGCAAGTTCCAGGACCTCGGCAACCTCGAGATCATCACCTGCTGTGCCACCCACGGCTACCTGCCGCTGATGGAGCTGTACCGGCCGGCCGTGCGCGCCCAGATCGAGCAGGCGGTGCGCGACTACGAGAAACACCTGGGCCGGCGCCCCCGCGGCATCTGGCTGGCGGAATGCGCCTTCAATCCCGGTGATGACAAGGTGCTGGCCGACCACGGCATCCGGTTTTTCTTCACCGATGCCCACGGGGTCCTGCACGCGCATCCCCGTCCCCGCTACGGGGTGTTTGCCCCGATCTACACCCCGTCCGGTGTGGCCGCCTTCGCGCGCGACCTCGAGAGCAGTAAGCAGGTCTGGTCGGCCGAGGAGGGCTACCCCGGCGACTTCGATTACCGCGAATTCTACCGCGATGTCGGGTATGACCTCGATCTCGACTACATCCGGCCCTACATCCACGAATCGGGAATCCGGCTCAACACGGGCATCAAGTACTATCGCATCACCACGCGCGAGAGCAACCACAAGGAACCGTACAACCATACGGTGGCCATGGCCAAAGCGGCCACCCACGCCGGCCATTTCATGTGGTGCCGGGAGAAGCAGGTCGAGCACCTCTGCGGCCTGATGGGAGACCGGCCGCCCATCGTGGTTTCCCCCTACGATGCCGAGCTGTTCGGGCACTGGTGGTACGAGGGGCCCGATTTCATCAACTTCCTCCTCCGGAAGGTGGCCTGCGACAGCCAGACCCTCGAATTGATCACGCCTTCCGAGTACCTTGGCCGGTTCCCCAAGAACCAGGTGGCCATGCCCTCGATGTCGTCCTGGGGGCACAAGGGCTATCACGAGGTGTGGCTCGAAGGCAGTAACGACTGGATCTACCGGCATCTGCACAAGGCGGCTGAGCGCATGATCCAGCTGGCCGACCGTTTCAGCGAGGCCGAGGGCACCCGGCGCCGTGCCCTCAACCAGGCCGCCCGCGAGCTGATGCTGATGCAGGCTTCCGATTGGGCCTTCATCATGAAGACCGGCACCACCGTTCCCTACGCGGTGAAACGAACGAAAGACCACTGCGTCCGGTTCACCCGGCTGTACCACGACATCCTGCAGGACCGGATCGACGAAGGCTGGTTGAGCGAACTGGAATGGCGTGATAACATCTTCCCCGACATCGATTATCGCATCTACCGCACCAACCGCTGAGACGGTGCGGCCTCGGGGGGATGACCACCCATGGGCCTGTCCAAGCTGACCGCCCGCATCAAATCCGCGATCATTCCCAGTCTTTCGGGCGTAGGGACGAAGGGGGGCAAGTCCAGCCATGACGGCGTGCTTTTTGCCGCCGCGGTTCTGGCCATCGTGGCGCCTCTGTACCTCATGCGGCTCTTCGTCGGGTTCGACGATTACCTGAACGCCCTGATCCTTCAGTATCATCATTCCATGACCATGGTCCGGGGACAGACCTCCCCCGACATCATGGTGGTGAAAAAGGACGAAAAGACCTCCCACCTGATCGGCCGGAACCCGGGCCGGCCCGAATTCGCTTCGGTCTTCCGCTTCCTTGGTCAGCCGCAAACCAAGGAGTTTCCCTCCAAAGGCGGCGAGATCCGTTTCCGCTTCCTGGATTTCCGGCTGGGTTGGTGCGAATACCCCTTGAAAGGTCCTTTCGCCTGTTCCCTGTCCGACTGGGAATACCACCTGGCGGCGAATGGCGCCCCCCGCAAACGGGCTCAGGGGCCCGATGCACCCGGGTTCTTCCCGTTCGTCTTTGCGGAAAACCTCCTGCTCCCCAAGGGAACCGATTTCTGGACGGCCATGGATGGGCCATCGGCGACCGCCGCCGTCGTGCCTCTCCAGGCCGTGGCCGAAGGGCGCCAGCCCGACCCGGAGGTCATGGAACAATTCGGCCCGGTCTGGACCAACTTCCTGATCGATCTCCAGCGTTCCGTCATCAGCTGGGAGGTCCAGATCTTTCCCAAGTCGAACATCCTTCTCCAGGTCTCGCTGAACATCCTGCGCAAGCCGCGCAACACCTATACCATCGATCCCGCCCGCGTCCTGGTCTTCGACTTTGTCCTCGACGGCGAGAAAACCCCCGAGGAGGATGCCAACCTGGCCGCGGCCATCCGCGAGTCGAAGGCCCCCATCATCCTCGGCGCCGCCATCCGGGAGGAGGAGGTTTCCTTCCGGACTGACGCCGGCGCGCAGGCCGGGCTGGCCCGGGGCATGGTGGCCTCAACCGTGATCGAACTGCGGCCGACCTTTCCGGCCCCCCTGTTCGCCACTGGCCCGTATCGCCTGGGGTTCATCAACGTCATCGCAGGCAACAAGGGGTATGTCAGCCAGGTGCCCGTCTTCCTTTCCCTTCAGGATGGCACTCTGGTTCCCTCTCTTTCCCTCATCACAGCTGCCGTTTCCCTCGACCGGGCCCGCAGTCTCACCGGTTCCGACTCCTACGAGGCGGCCATGCAGGAGGAACTGGTCCGCGTCGCTGGGCTCAAACGCGCCGGAACGTACCGCGGCGGCTTCCGCCTGCGAGATATCGAGATCCCCACGAATGCCGACGGAATCATGAACGTGAATTTCTTCGGCACCACCAAGGCGCCGCCGGGGTATCCCTTCTTCGCGCAGGCCGATTTCTTTGAGTGCTTCGAAGAGTCCTTCCTGGCCGAAGCCGCCCAGCGCATGCCGGGTTCGGCCAAGGAGCTCGATCCGAAGAGGGCCCATTTCAAGACCGGGGCCTACGGCAAGAACTTCGGCAACAAGATCTGCATGATCGGCCCCTTCGAGCTGAGCGATTTCGATTATTTCCCGACCCCCTTCACGGTCCCTTCCCCCTGGCGCCTCCAGGGACAGCAGATGATGGGCATCGAGATCCATGCCAACGCCGTCCAGACCATCCTGTCGGGGGCCTTTATCAAACATCCCGACACGCGCCTGGTGGTGCTCCTCCTGCTGGTGACCACCCTCGGTCTCGGCGGCCTGCTGGACGTCATCTCCCCCGTCATCGGGGCTTTCGTGGTCGTCGGCATGGGCATGGGGGCTACCTGGGTGGCCTGGAAGTCCTTCGCCTGGGGCCAGTATTTCAACCTCAGCCCCTTCCTCATCGCCTATCCTCTGACCTGGGGCCTGACCAACCTGTCGCATTATGTGAAACAGCGCGAAAAGGCGAAGGCCACCAAGGACATGTTCGGCCGCTTCGTCGCCCCCGAGGTCGTCAACTACCTCACCGCCAACCCTGACGAGGTCAAGCCGGGCGGCCAGAAGGTCGAGCTCACGATTTTCTTCTCCGACCTCGCCGGGTTCACCACCATCTCCGAAAGCCTCACTCCCGAAGGCCTCGTCGTGATGATGAACGAGTATCTCGGGGCCATGACCGAACTGCTGTTCAAACACGGCGGCACCCTCGACAAGTACATCGGCGACGCCGTCATGGCCTATTGGAACTTCCCCCGGCGCCAGGACGACCACGCCATCCGGGCCTGCCTGTATACGCTTGAGATGCATGCCAAGCTGGCCGAACTGCAGGCTGACTGGGCCAAGCGGGGTCTGCCCCGCGCCTACGCCCGCGCCGGCATGAACACCGCCCAGGTGGTCGTCGGCTGTATCGGGTCGCAGAAGGTCCAGATGAACTTCACCTGTCTGGGCGACGGGGTCAACCTCGCCTCGCGTCTCGAAGGCGCCAACAAGGAATACGGCACGTTGTACATGATCAGCGACGCCACCTATCAGAAAGCCAAGAGCCGCATCCGGGGCCGGTTCCTCGACTTTCTGGCGGTCAAGGGAAAGAAAGAACCGGTCAAGGTTCACGAACTGGTCTGCGAGCTGGGCCAGGAACCCCCCGGCCTCATCGAGATGCACGAACAGTACAACCAGGGCATCGCCCTGCACCTCGAGCGCAAGTGGGACGAAGCCATCGCCACGTTCGAGGACCTGCTGACCCGTCACCCCGATGACGGGCCGTCCAAGACCTACCTCAAGCGCTGTCACGAGTACAAGGAAAACCCCCCGCCCGACAACTGGGACGGCAGTTACCACCTCACGCACAAATGACCGGCCGGCGGCCGGATGTCAAATTCTGAAAGTTTGTACCATATGAATCAAGACGTCGTTCCCTCAGCCACCCCACCGATCGTTCCCCTCGCCTTCGATCCCCAGCCCCTGCTGGACACCGCCGTGGTGGTCCAGTCCACCGGCGACCTCGCCCGCTTCCTCGACGGCATCGCTGACACCGATGTCATCGGGGTCGACACCGAGTCGGCCGGCTTCTACCGGTACCGGGCCACCGTCAACCTGATCCAGGTCAGCACCCGCACGCGCGCCGCCATCATCGATCCCCAGGCGGTCACCGACCTGTCGCCCCTGCGGGAGTTCCCCCGGCGGTGCGCCTGCCAGTGGATTTTCCACGGGGCCGGCTATGATGCGGGGGCCTTGTTCCGGTTCCTGGGCCTCGAAATCGCCAACCTGTTCGACACCCGCCTGGCCGCTGAACTGGCCGGCCTGAAGGAACTCGGCCTCGGTTCCCTGGCCGAGGCCTACCTCGGGTTCGCCCTCGACAAGAAGCTCCAGCGGTGCGACTGGTCGCGGCGGCCGCTGACCCCCGGCATGATCAGGTATGGCCTGCTCGACGCCATCTGCCTGGTCCCCCTGCGTGACCTGCTCCGGAAGCGCCTGGCTGACCAGGGCCGCCTCGCCTGGGCCGAGGAGGAGTTCGCCATCCTGGCCGCCGACGCCCGTCACGAGACGGCCGACCACGCGGATGACCCGTTTGCCTTCGTCATCAAAGGTGCTTCCCGGATGTCCCCCCGCCAGCTGGCAGTCCTCAAGGAGGTCTGGACCCTCCGCGACCGCATTGCCCGCGCCATGGATCGCGCCCCGTTCATGGTCGTGGCCAACCCCGCCCTGCTGGAAATCGCCCGGCAGATGCCCAGGTCCCTGGCCGGTCTGTCGGCCATCTCCCACATGTCGGCCGAGTTCCTGCGCCGCCACGGCAAGGATTTGCAGGCCGCCATCAAGCGCGGGTGCGAGGCCGAACCGGTCCGTCTGCCGACCCCCGGCGGGGATCGCCGGCGTGACCTGCCGCCCACCAACTGGGAGGCCGAGATGACCCGCCGTCTGCGGGAAGTGCGCGACCGCGAGGCGGCACGCCTGCAGGTGCCGCCCCCCCTGCTCGCCTCCTCCCACGGCCTGTTCGAGGTGGCCCGGCACCGTCCCGCCACCCTCGACGAGTTGCGCGCCTTGGGCGAGTTCCGGAACTGGCAGATCGGGCTGTTGGGCCAGGCCTTCCTCGACCTTTTGCAG
>CAZKPI010000133.1:9007-9967 GCA_964554555.1 uncultured bacterium | reverse complement strand
GGACGCCCTTCGGCGGGATCGACGGGTCCTTGGGGTCGATGTCCTTCATCATGCGCTGGATGCCGCGGTCGTCGATGAGCACGACGTCCTCGAAGACGAACAGGCGCTTTTTGACCTCTTCGGCGAGGCTCGGCTCCTGGACTTCCATGGTCTCGATGATGGTCTTTTCGGTGGCGCGGTCGACCTGGTTGAGGATGTTGACCAGCGAGTCGATGCCGCCGGCGCTGGCCAGATCCTGGCCGAGAACGGCCGAGAGCTTCTTTTCGAGGTAGTTTTCGACCTCGCGGGTGACCTCGGGGCTGGTGCGGTCCATCAAAGCGAGGCGCTTGGCAATCTCGGTCTGGGTGTCGGCGGGCAGGGACTGGAGGATCATGGCGGCCTTGTCGGGCTGAAGGTAGGCGAGGATGAGACAGATGGTCTGCGGGTGCTCGTTCTGGATGAGGGTGGCCAGCTGGCTGGGGTCGGCGGTGCGGGCCGCCTCGAAGGGGCGCACCTGCAGGGAGGTGCCCATGCGGGACAGGATCTCGAGAGCCTTGCCGGGACCGACGGTCTTTTCGAGGAGGCCCTTGGCGTAGTCGAGACCGCCCTCGGAATAGAACTCGCGGGCCATCATCAGCTGTTCGAACTCGAAGAGAACGGCCTCCTTGTCCTCGGTGGAGATCTTGCGCTGGCGCGCGATCTCGATGGTCAGGACCTCGATCTCGGCGTCGTTGAGGGACTGGAAGATGACCCCGCTGGTCTCGGGGCCGAGGAAGATGAGCAGGATGGCGGCCTTGGTCTTGCCGGGGAGGTTGACGCGGGGAACATCGCGTTCCGCTTCGGAGGCGAAGGGGGAGGCGGGATCGCTCATGTCACTCCTCCAGCCAGATTCTCAGCACCTGCACGGCGTCGTCGGGCTTGGCGGAAACCAGCTTGCGCACGCGCTCCTCGAGCTTGGCGCGGGAGTCGGCCTCCTGCTTG
>CAZKPI010000133.1:1575-8997 GCA_964554555.1 uncultured bacterium | reverse complement strand
CCTCGGCGATCCGCTCCGGCGTCGGGTCGACGCCCTCCTGCTTGAGGCGGTCGAGTTCGTCCTGGCGGGCCCGGTCGCGCTCGGCGATGAGGGCGAGCAGGCGGGCGAGACCATCCTCGAGCGTGCCGTCGGCCTTGCGCTTGAAGGCTTCCTTGTACAAGTATTGCTCTTCCGGGGTCATCTCGTCGAAGTCGATGGGCATGCCCTCGTTGTCACGCGCATACAGGTAGGCCCGGTAGCGCAGGTCCTGGACCTTGCGGCGTTTCTCGTCCAAATCGGTAATCTCCGGGAAGAAGTTGTTGATGTCCTGGAACCGGCGCTCCCATTCCTGCTCCTGCTGTTCGCGCAGTTTGGCCTTGCGCATCTCTTCGGCCTTGCGGATGGCCTCGGCCTCGCGCGCGGCCTCTTCCAGCATCTGTTGTTCCTGGGCCAGAACGCGGGCGCGGGAGATGCGGACAAAGATGTAGACGAGGCCCAACAGGACCGGAATGGCCATCAACAGGCCGACCACCATCATGAACATCGTTCTCTCCTGCCGCTGACGTTCTTCCAGCTCACGCCTGGCCCGCTCCTCGAGGTCGTTGTTGAAGGGCATGATCATCAGGGTGAGCACGTCGCCGCGCTTCTTGTTGAAGCCGACGGTGGCCTGGGCGACCGAGCGGAGCTGTTCCTCGATGTCGGTGCCGAGGCGGCGCTGGTCGCCGTCGAGGATGATCGAGACGGTGAGCCGCTTCAGGTTGCCCTGCTCCTTGACGTACTTCTCCTTCGAACGCGTGAACTCGTAATTCCTGATGGCGGCGTTGCGCTTGTATTCGTTCCAGGTCGAGTCCTCGGTGCCCGGGTAGGCGGGGGCGCCCGGCGGAAGGTTGGAGTTGACCCCGGGTTCGCCGTCCTGCACCAGATCCTTGCCCCGGTATTCCTCGCCCTCGATCTTCTCGGAAATGGTGACGCCCGCCGAGGAGCCTTCCACGGGCGGGATGACCACGTCGCTGATCGCTTCCTTCTGATCGAAGTCCATCGACGCATCGACGCGCACGACCGCCTTGCCGTTGCCGAAGACCTGCTCGAGCTGGCTCTGCAGTTTCTTCTGGATGTCCTTCTCGACTTCCTTCTTGTGCTTGAACTGGGCCGACTTGATGCGGTCGAGCGACAGCTCCTCGTCCTCCTCGAGCAGGCGGCTGAGGTCGCGGGCGTTGCTGTCGGTGATGCGGATGTTCTCGGGCTTCAGCCCCTCGATGGCGGTCGTCACCCAGTCGCGGATGGCGCGCACCTGTTCCTTGGTGATCTCGTAGCCCGGCTTCAGCCGCAGGAAGATGCTGGCCGTCGGCTCTTTTTGGTCCTCCTTGAAGACCTCCTTCTTGGGGCGGACGATGTAGACCTTGGCGTTCTCGATGGGCTCGAGGCGGACGAGGCCGGCCTCCAGCTCCTCCTGCAGACCGCGGACGTAGTTCAGATCGAACTCCTGCTGGGTCGTGCCGGCGAAGATCGACCGCTCGTCGATCAGCTTCTGCCAGCCGGGCCGGGCCTGGGGAAGGGTCTTCTCCTGGGCAAGCTGGAGAAGGATATAGCTCTTGTCGGTCAGGGGAACCAGGATGTCGGTGCTGTCCTTGCCGAGCTTGTAGTCGATGTTCAGCTCGCGGAGCTTGGCGACGACCTTGCCGGCATCCTCGATCTTGAGGGCTTCCTCGAAGAGCTGGATGTATTCCTTCTGGGAGCCCCACATCGTGGCCAGCACGATCCCCGCCAGGACCACCACCGTGATGACGCCGAGCGCGATCTGCTGACTGCGCGGAAGCTTGGCGATCGGTTCCCATATCTGCCGCAGAAACTCCGTCATACCCGACTACTCCCTACTCCCTTAGGTCTGCGCCCGCCATTTCTGTTTTTTTCGGCGGGACGATCTGTTCTGAGGTCTCTGGATCTCCCCGGTCACATCACGGTCAGAACTGCATGCGCATGACTTCCTTGTAGGCCTCGAGGACCTTGCCGCGAACCTCGAGGGTGAGGTTCATGGCCGTGCGCGCTTTCTCGGCCGCGATCATGACGTCGTGGAGGTTGTCGATGCGGCCCAGCACGGCGTCCTGGGTCAGACGCTGGCTCTCCTTCTCGAGCCCGTCGACCTCCTCGACGGCCCCTTCCAGCTTTTCGGCGAACTGGTACCACTGTTCCTTGGCGTTGGTCTGCGAGGGCCGCAGACGGCCGGGAAGGTCGACGAAGGGACTGCGCTCGAGCACTCTCATGGCCGCTCACTACCTCCTGCCGCCGATGCCCAGCGCCGAGTTGAACATGTCCTTGGCCGAGTTGATGCAGGTCACGTTCGCCTCGTAGGCGCGGGTGGCGGTGATCATGTCCACCATCTCGTGGACGATGTTGACGTTGGGCATCCGGACGTACCCGTCCTTGTCGCAGTCGGGGTGGTTCGGATCGTAGACAAGCTTGAAGGGGGCCTGGTCGGCCATGATGGCGGCCACGCGCACGCCGTAGCCGATCTGCTGGGGTTTCTTGCGGTCCATCAGGGGCCAGCGGGCAAACGGCTTGCGGGCCTGGAAGATGCACAGCTGGCGGCGGAAGGGGCCGCCGTCCTCGGTGCGGGTGGTGTTGACGTTGGCGATGTTGTTGGAGATGACGTCCATCCGGAGCCGCTCGGCGGTCAGACCGGACGCGGAGACGTCGATGGCGCGGAACATGCCGATGGCCATTACGCCCTGCCTCCTCTCGTGATGACGTCGTTGAGGTCGGTGAACATCGCGGCCAGGCGGGCGCTGTGGACCTGGTAGGTCATGGTGTTCTTGGCCAGGTCGGACATTTCCACGTCGATGTCGACGTTGTTCTTGTCGTTGCGCATGACGTGGGCGCGGTCGGTGATGGTGGTCGGCTTGACCTCCATGTAATTGACCTGCTCGATGGGGATGTGCCGATCATCAAGGCGCTTGCCGACCAGTTCGATGCGGCCGTCGAAGACCTTGGCCATTTCTTCCTCGAAGGTGATGATCTGGCGCTTGAAGCGGGGGGTGTTGACGTTGGCGATGTTGTTGGAGATGACGCGCTGGCGCTGGGCCGCGACGTCGAGGCCCTTGGCGAGGAGATTGAAGGTGGCGGTGCCGGTGATCTCAGTGAACATGCGAGGCCCTCCTGATGCAGGATCCCGTGCCTGGGTGCCAACGGACCCTGGCCCAGAGGGCAGGCTCGCGGGCGGAGGTCCGGGGGACGATGGCGCGGGGGGAGAGGGATTCCATGTCGTGCTCCGGGTTCACAGGATGAAGCGGGCCAGGTCCTGGTTCTGCAGGACCGGGGTCAGGACGGCATCGACCATGGCGGCGGTGATCTCGACCTCGCCCTGCCGCTCGGCCGGCGCCTGGAAGCTGATCTCATCGAGGAGCAGTTCCATGATGGTGTGCAGGCGGCGGGCCCCGATGTTCTCCTGGTTGGCGTTGGCCTCGCAGGCGAACTGCGCCAGGCGGTCGATGGCCTCCGGATGGAAGCGCAGGCGGACCCCGTCGACCTCGAGCAGGGCGGCGTATTGTTTGACCAGGGCATTCTGGGGTTCGGTCAGGATGCGCCGGAAGTCATCGACGGTGAGCTTGTCGAGTTCGACGCGGACGGGGAACCGGCCCTGCAGTTCGGGGATCAGGTCGGAGGGCTTGCTGACGTTGAAGGCGCCGGCGGCGATGAACAGGATGTGGTCGGTTTTGACCATGCCGTATTTGGTCACCACGGTGGTGCCTTCGACGAGGGGCAGAAGATCGCGCTGGACCCCTTCCCGCGAGACGTCGGGGCCGGTCTTGCTGACATAGGAGGCGGCGATCTTGTCGATCTCGTCAAGGAAGATGAGGCCGCTCTCCTCGGCCAGGCGGACAGCTTCGCGCTGGAGGTCCTCCTGGTCGATGAGGTGGTTGATCTCCTCGTGGAAGAAGATCTCGCGGGCCTCGCCGACCTTCACCTGGCGCCGCTTGCGGCGGGCCGGGAACAGACTGCCGAGAGCGGACTGGAAGCCCTGCAGGTTGAAGCCCATCTCCTCGATACCGCTCTGGGAGAAGACTTCCACCATCGGGGTCACCGTCTCGGCCACGTCGATCTCCACCGTCCTGTCGTCAAGTTCCCCGGCATCGAGCTTGCTTGCGATCTTGGCCCGGGTGTGCGACTCGGAATCAGTCTCCATACGGTCTATCGTCATTCCGGGCGCTTCCGTTGAGCTTTTTTCGAAACCGCTGAGGGGATGGCGGGACCGGGCAGGCGGCAGAAGCACGTCGAGGAGCCGCTCGCGGGCCCGCTGGCGGGCCTTGGGGGTGAGGGTTTCGAGCCGGCGGGTGCGGAGAAGGCGGATGGCCACCTCGACGAGGTCGCGGATCATCGAATCGACGTCGCGGCCGACGTAGCCGACTTCGGTGAACTTGGTGGCCTCGATCTTCAGGAAGGGGACGCCGGCGATCTGGGCGAGGCGGCGGGCGATCTCGGTCTTGCCGACCCCGGTGGGGCCGATCATCAGGATGTTCTTGGGGCGGATATCCTCGCGCAGGTGGCCCTGCAGTTGGCGGCGGCGGAAGCGGTTGCGGAGAGCGACCGCGACGGCGCGTTTGGCCTTGGCCTGGCCGACAATGAACCGGTCGAGCTCGGCCACCGTCTCCTGCGGGGTCGGCTCCCCGCGGGGGAGGGCAATGGCGGAAGGGGCGGCCGGGGTGGTCACTCGAGGGTCTCCAGGCAGATCTGGGCGTTGGTGTAGATGCACTGTTCGGCCGCGATCTGGAGGGCCTGGGTGACGATTTCAGCCGCGGGAAGGGAGGTATGCCGGAACAGGGCGCGGGCGGCGGCAAGCGCGACGGGGGCGCCGGAGCCGATGGCGGCGATGGGTTCGTCGGGCTCCATGATGTCGCCCTGGCCGGAGACCATCAGGATCTCTTCGCAATCGGCCACCAGGAGCATGGCCTCGAGACGCCGCAGGGCGCGGTCGAGGCGCCAGTCCTTGGCCAGTTCGACGGCGGCCCGCTTGAGGTTGCCGGAGGCGGCCTGGATCTTGGCCTCGAAGCGTTCGAACAGGGTCAGGGCGTCGGCGGTGTGGCCGGCGAACCCGCCCAGGATGCGGTCTTGCGAGAAGCGGCGGATCTTGCGGGCCCGGGCCTTGATGATCTGGTGACCGAGGGTGACCTGGCCGTCGCCGGCCATGGCCAGGCGCCGGTCGCGAATGACGGCGAGGATGGTGGTGCCATGGTAGGTCACTTCTTGATTCCTCCGGCGCGGGGATGACTGCTGTGGTAGACGGTTTTGAGACGTTCCTTGCTCAGGTGGGTGTAGATCTGGGTGGTCGACAGCGAGGCGTGCCCCAGCATTTCCTGGACTGCCCGCAGGTCGGCGCCGCCGTCCAGGAGGTGGGTGGCGAAGGAATGGCGCAGGGCATGGGGACGGACGCGGTCGGGGAGGCCGGCCTGCAGGGAGCGCCGGCCGAGAAGGCGGGCCATACTGCGGGCGGTCAGGGGCGAGGCGAACCGGTTCAGGAAAAGAGCAGGAAACGCCGCCCCGGCAGGTTGTTCGTGCGCCCGCCGTTCGAGGTAGCGCGAAACCGCTTCGACGGCGGCGGGTGAAAGGGGCACGATTCGGTCCTTCCGGCCTTTGCCGCGTACGCACAGGGTGCGTTCCCGGAGATCAACGGCGCCGATCGTCAGGCCGGCCACTTCGGACACGCGCAGACCGCTTCCATACATGATTTCCAGGATAGCCCGGTCACGGGTGCCGAGGAGGGAGGAGTCCGGTGCCCCCAGCAGGCGTTCGGCTTCGGAGGGGGAAAGCACGCGGGGCAGGGGGCGGACGGCCTTGGGGGAATCGAGGGCGTCCATGGGGTTGCGGGAGAACCACTGGCGGCGAACACCAAACCGGAAGAACGAACGAAGGGCAGACTGGGTGCGCCGCAGACTGGAAGGACTCAAGCCCCGCTGGCGGCGGACTGCCAGGAATCCCCGGAGTTCGGCGGGCCGGAGGGCTTCCAGACGGCGGGCATCGACGGTCCCAAGGGCTTCCCGGGCCCACCGGCCGAACAACCGGAGATCAACCCGGTATCCGCGCACGGTATGCGGCGACAGCGACCGCTCCTTTTCGCAAGCCTGGAGGAACTCCAGGACCAGGGAATCCAAGGGGTTGTCCACCTCTGAGCTGAAGGGATGGCCCAACATAGCACAACCTCCCCTGGCACACAATAGGGTGTGCACGAAATTTTTACAAAATTTCATGATTCGACCAAAAGCCTCTCCCATTCACGGTTTTCTAGATAAAAGCAGGGGTTGTTTCTGCACAGGAGGGTGCCCTGAACAACGGATGACCGACCTTGCCGGGCAAAAGGGCAGACTAAAGGGCACGTCAATGGCCAGGATGAAGCCCAGGAGGCACCGACGAACAGACGCTTCGCCACTTGTACAAGTTCAGCCGCCATGACAAAACCCTGGCCAACCGCCGGCGGTTCTGCCTCAGGCGACCACACCCGACTGGCCCGGCTCCGCCCGCGGGCCCTTCATCTCCGGCCAAATCCAGGCGGGGGCAGGCAAGCCGCCGCCCTTCTGACGCCCTGCCGGCCGAAGCTCGCTGGGGTCCTGACCGGGAACCGAACGGGCCACGACACTCCCGTCAGCCAAGATGCCTTCCCGGCTTCACCGTTGAGGCAGTGACTCCCGCAAAGATGTTCTGCGTCCGTTCGGGGGGGACGGCCGCGAAATCCGTTCCCGGCCGAGACCCAGGTTGGCGGGAAGCCATCCCGGGCGCTTTCGGCCGGCTTCCCCGCGAATCCTGAACGATCTTCCCCTCCTTGACTTTGGGAGATTGGGGCCCGTATAATATCCTGGGGTTCTGGGACTTCCCCAGAGCCGCCATCTGACATGATCCGCATCACCCTCCAGGACGGCCGCGAAATCCATTGCCAAGCCGGGCAACCCAAGGACATTCCCGGGATCATCGACCTGTACCAGCGGGTGTATCATGGCAAATACACTCTGAAGGAAGTGACGGATCCCGAGGCCATCCGCAGTCACCTCGACGACCCGAACTATTTCTGGACCCTGGCCTTTTTGGGGGATGAGATCATCGGATCGGTGATCTTCTCGATCGACCCGGTGAACAAGATCGGCAAGCTCTATGCCGCGGTGGTCCTGCCGGAGTTCCGGGGCCAGGACGTCATGCGGAGCATCGTCCGCCAGGGGCTCGAGCGGCTGACCGAGCGCACCCGCACCTGCGACGTCCTGTATGCCACGACCCGCACGGTCAGCGTGGCTCCCCAGATCGTTCTCGAACACCTCAATTTCTACCCGATGGGCATTTTCCCCAATGTCCGCAAAGTCGAGTCGTTCGAGACCCATGGGCTGGAAATCTTCTTCCGGAAAGGCTGTCTCGACCTCCGGCGGAAAAGGCCCCAACTGGTCCCTGAGATCCGCGAGTTCTACAAGG
>CAZKPI010000133.1:0-1542 GCA_964554555.1 uncultured bacterium | reverse complement strand
AGGAGGAGAAAGTCGATCTGCCCCTGTCCGACCCGCGGAAGATGGGTGACCCCCTCACCTTCGAGATCGACGATGATGAGCGCCGCCTGCGGAAGCGGTTCGACGCCCTCCAGAACAAGGACCAGATGGACAAGGTGTTCTTCCCGTTCATGGAGCCGAACCTGTTGTTCCATACCCCCGACCGCTCCGCCGAATTTTTCGTGAATTTCAACGACGCCGACGGGTTCGGGGTGATCATCGGCTACAAGATCGGCGCCACCGACCTGCGCCGGGCCCTGATGTGGTTCGCGGAGGCGGCCTCCCGGTATGGGATGCGCTACATCGAGATGCTGGTCAACGCGTTCCGGCCCGATCTGCAGAGGATCGCGGTCGATGCCCGCTTCCTGCCCACTGCCTATTTCCCCGCGATGCGCATGACGGAACGGGGGGAACGGGAGGATTACGCCGTCTTCTCACGGTCCTTCGAGAGTCTCGATTTCATGAACATGAATCTGGTGGACACCAACCGCCGGTTCCTCGACGCTTTCATGAAATGCTGGTACGAAATGCTGGTACGCTGTCAGCCGGACTTCGACGAGGAGTGGCGGATTGGCTGAGGGCCGGCCGTTCGAGGCGTGCGGGCGGCTGTTCGCCAACAGCCAGGCCTTCGCGCATTCCCCGGCCGCCGACCGGCTGTTCGACGAGGCCATGGGAGAGGCCCTGCGCTGGCACCAGCGGCGGTGCCCCGAGTTCCGGGGGTTCCTGGCGCGCCATGGGTTCACGGGAAAGCGTCTGCCCGCCTCGCCTGAGGAGATTCCTCCTTTGTTCGTCACCATCTTCAAGGAGCACCGGCTGGTGTCGATCCCCGACCACCGCGTCAAGATCGAGCTGACCTCGTCAGGGACGGGGGGCCAGCGCAGTGCCATCGTGCTCGACCATCGGTCCTACCGCCGGATCCTGCAGATCGTCGATCACATCTTCGGCTCGCTCGGCCTGATGGCCCGCGACGAGACTGTCAACTACCTGTGCTTCACCTACGATCCGCGGGTGGCGAAGAACGTCGGCACCGCCTTTTCCGACAAGATCCTGACCGGGCTGACCCGCCGGCGGCGGGTGTTCTACGCCATCCGGTGGGACGAAGGAAAGGGTGAGTTTTCGTTCGACCTGCCGGGGGCGGTGGCCCAACTGCAGGGGTTCGCCCGCCGTCCCAACCCCGTCCGGATCCTGGGTTTCCCCGCCCACCTGTGGCAGGTCTGCGATGCCCTCGAGCAAGCCGGGGTGCGGCTGTCGCTTGGTCCCCGGTCGTTCATCATCACCGGGGGGGGCTGGAAGGTCCACAAAGATCAGGAGGTGAGCAAGGACCATTTCCGGGAGCGGGTCTGCCGCGTGCTGGGCCTGCCCGGGGAAAACCTGCGCGACACCTTCGGCATGGTTGAGCACGGCATCCCCTACGTCGATTGCGAGCGGGGACGACTGCACGTGCCGATCTACGCGCGGGCGCGGGTGGTGGACCCGGAGACCCTGGCGCCCCTGCCGGCAGGGAGCCGGGGGCTTCTGCACCTG
>CAZKPI010000132.1:0-9977 GCA_964554555.1 uncultured bacterium | reverse complement strand
AGTGATGGACAAGTCAAGCGGAACACCGCGCTGCCCGCAGAACCCGGCCGGTCGCTGGAAACCATTTTCAGAAGAGCCTTTGCGGGGAAAAGGTTCCGCGGCTGGGGTTGGCTTCCTGTTCGACGTTTCACGGATTATGCGGAGCGGGTGGGTCCGAATCCCCGTCCGGAAAGGGTTCTTTCCTGGGTCCCTCCTTCCAGGTGAAAGTGGTCCCGGGAGGAGGGCTTGTTTTCCCCCCTTCTGCCGCCAAGAAGGCGCCGGGTCAGACGGAGGCCAGGAGGCCGCGTCCACCCGCGACCCGGTCTCGTTGCCTTTCCCCAGGCAGGCCGCCGTCAAGGGGGCATGACCTGGGGACACGGCAGGGAAAGGCTTTGGATGGGATCCTGTCCGGTTTCGTGCCGCGGCCTGGAAGAACCGTCGGAAATTGCATTCCTGCCACCTGGAAGATACACTGTTCCCAAAGGTATGGAACTGTCGCCGGCGATCCTCAAGACCGTCAAGATGACGGATTTCACGGCCTTGATCACCCTTCGGCCGGACGGGTCGCCCCATCTGGTCGGCGCCTGGAACCTCCTGCCCGTCGATCCGCAGACCTTGATCCTGTCCGGGGAGCGGTATGTCGAGACCCGCCGGAACCTGGCCCGCGACCCGCGCGTCTGGATCCTGGTGGCCAGCCGGGAGATGAACGCCGGCTACCGTCTGGCCGGAACCGCCCACGAATCCCGAGATCCGGCCGATGTCGATCTGGTGCGGCGCTACTGGCCAAGGTGCTCTTTCGCCATCCGCATCACCATCGACCGGGTGGAGGACCTCGCCTACTGGAAGGACCTCGTCTCCGCAACCCCCAATCCAGCGGGCCCTGGCCCTGCCAGCCCGCCATGAGGAGCTTATGACCGAACCCACTGCCGCCCCCGGTCACCTGCACCTGTTCATCTCCGAACAGATCACCCGCGAACCCTTCTTTCCCGACCTCCAGAGTCTCGGGTATCCGATCGTGACATTCGACCCGGCCCGTCGGGGTTGGGACGACGCCGCGGTCACGGCAGGAGTCTACCTGCTCCACGAACAATTCCTCCTGCAGGACTTTGGCGGCCTCCTCGAGGTCTTCCTGCGCGCCCCCGAGAACCGGCCGGTCATCATCCTGGGCGAGATCCTCACCCAGGACTACCTGCAGACGGTCTTCGCCGACCGCCCGTTCTATTACCTGGTCAAGCCGGTCGGGCTCAAACAGCTTTCCGACACCCTGCGGCACTGCACGGTTGAAGCTCAGAGCAGTCTGGCCATGCTCGAGATCAAGAAACAGCTCGACCGCGCCCAGGGGGAGATCAAGGACCTGCGCGCCATCGGCATGGCCCTCAGCGCTGAACGCGACATCTCCCGCCTCCTCGAGATGATCCTGACCAAGAGCCGGCAGATCGCCGGGGCGGACGCCGCCAGCCTCTACCTGGTCGAACCCAACCGCCAACTGCGGTTCCGGCTGACCCAGAACGCCTCGCTCAACTGGCAGATGAGCCAGAACCAGCTGATGCCCATCAACGACAAGAGCCTCGCCGGCTATGTGGCCCTCACCGGCCAGCCCCTGAACCTGCTCGACGTGCACTTCCTGCCGCCCACCTACCCCTTCACCTTCAACCGCTCCTTCGACAACAAGTCCGGATACCGCACCAAATCGATGGTCGTCGTGCCCGTCAAGAACCCCGCCGGCGAGGTCCTGGGCGTCATCCAGCTGATCAACAAGCGCAGTGACTTCGAAACCCACAAGCCCGGGGTGCCCCTCGACGAGAGCGTCATCCTCCCCTTCCACCGGGGGGACCTCGACCTCGTGCAGAGCCTCGCCTCGCAGGCCGCCATCGCCCTCGAGAACACCCGCCTCTACGACGAAATCAAGAACCTCTTCGAAGGGTTCGTCAAAGCCTCGGTGGTGGCCATCGAAGCCCGCGACCCGACCACCAGCGGTCATTCCGAGCGGGTCGCCGCCCTCACCACCACCTTCGCGCGCACCCTCGCCGATCTCGGGGAAGGGCCGTTCGCGGGCATCCGGTTCGACGAGAAAGCCCTCACCGAGATCCGTTATGCCTCGCTCCTGCACGATTTCGGAAAGGTCGGGGTTCGCGAGGAGGTCCTGGTCAAGGCCAAGAAGCTGTTCCCGTGGGAACTGGAGACCCTCCGCTTCCGGTTCCGCTACCTCCGCAAGGCCCTCGAGGCCGATTTCTGGCACGACTGCTACGACCACCTGCGCGAGCGGGGCCGCGAGGCGTTCGACCTGATGCTCCCCGCCCTCGAAGCCGCCTATCAGGGTCAGCTGGCCGAGGTCGAGGACATCCTGCAGTTCCTTCTGCAGGCCAACGAGCCCACCGTCATGGAGGAGGGAAACTTCCACCGCCTGCTCGACATCGCCGGCCGGGAACTGACCACCCGCGCGGGAGAAAAAATCCCCTTCCTGTCCCAGCGCGAGGCCCAGGTGCTGTCGATCCGCAAAGGCTCTCTGTCCGAGGCCGAGCGCACCGAGATCGAGTCGCACGTCACCCACACCTTCAACTTCCTCTCGCGCATCCCCTGGACCCGCGACCTGCGGCGGGTTCCCGAAATCGCCTACGCCCACCACGAAAAGCTCAACGGCCGGGGCTATCCCAACCATCTCACCGCCGCCCAGATTCCCCTCGAGTCGCGCCTGATGACCATCAGCGACATCTTCGACGCCCTCACCGCCCGCGACCGGCCGTACAAGAAGGCCATCCCCTACGACCGCGCCTTCGACATCATGTACCACGAGGTCAACCAGGGGCTCCTCTCCAAGGAACTCCTCGACATCTTCATCCAGTCGCGCGTCTACCAGGTCATTGAGTCACAGCCCGGCCAGTGGTAGACCTGGGGTTCTTCCCGGCCCGGCCCGCCCGTCGGGGATTGCCGCGGGGAATGGCCCGGGGGAAACCGACTGCGGGAGGGGTTCCCCGCCGGAGCCTCGCTCCCCGGACCGGTCGTGGTTGCCCCGGCCGCCCCCTCTGGGATACCCTTGGCCCATGCCAGGCCAGCCCTGGATCTTGAACCCATGAGCCTCGACTCCGCGTTGATCGTTCTCGGCATCGCCGTCGCCCTCGGCTGTGACGCGTTCGCCGTCGGCCTGGCCGTTGGCACGCGCGACCCCGACCGCCGCCAGCGGTTCCGCCTGTGGTTCCATTTCGGCCTCTTCCAGTTCCTGATGACGATGGGGGGGTGGTACCTGGGCCGGTCGGTCATCAGCTACATCTCCGCCTGGGACCATTGGATCGCCTTCGGCCTGCTCGCCTTCATCGCCCTGCGCATGCTTCGCGAGAGCCTTTCCGCCGCCGCCGACGGCGAGGACGCCCCCGCCCGGGCCGACCCCACCCGGGGGTGGTCGCTCGTGGCCCTGTCCTTCGCCACCAGCTTCGATGCCCTCGGGGTGGGGTTCGGCATGAGCATGGCCGCCTCCACCCTCGTCTGGGAATCGGTCGTCATCGGCTTCGTCGCCGCCGCCATGACCTGGTCCGGCCTGTTTCTGGGCAAGCGGTTGTCGCTGGCCTTCGGCAAGCGGGTGGAAACCGTCGGGGCGATCATCCTCCTCGGCATTGCCATCAAACTGCTCGGGATCTGATCTTGGGTGGAACCGCGTCGGCCCGGCCTGACCCCTCCCGCCCGGGGGGGAGGTCACCGACCCGCCCGCCGGGGGACGGACGGGCATTCGGCGCCGCCGTTCGGGTTGGGAAGGAGGGGCGGCCGGTCTCCTGGCCGTCGATCCTGCTCCGACCCCGGGCGGGCGGCGGCGGCGGCGGGCTCCCGGACATCGGGCCGCGCGGCCCCGCCATCCTCGGATGAGCCGGGCCGCCCTGGTCTTCCCGCCGCAATGGGACCCCCGGCAACCCCCGCTGGGACTGGCGGTTCTCGCCGGAACGTGGCGGGCGGCGGGGGTGGAGGTGCGGGTGTTCGACCTGCATCTCGCGCTCTACCAACGCCTGCTATCCCCCGCCGTGCCGGGCGGGATCGAGGAGATCCTCCGGCGCCGACTGCTCGACCCCGCCAGCCTGGCCGATCCCCCGGCTTACCTGCGGACCAGCGGGGAGCTCCAGAAGATCTTCGACCGCCGGCTCGATCCCGACGGCCCCTGCCGCCTGTTCTGGGACACCGCCGGCGGGCCCTGGTCGCCCGCCTCCGTGCGGGACTGGCAGGCGGTGCTGACCGGCCGCGAGACGCCTCCCGCGATTCGGCACCTCGGCCCGGAGATCGCGGACCTCCTTGATTGGAACCCTGACCTGATCGGTCTTTCCGCCATTGCCGACACCCAGTTGGGCGCGGCCCTGTCGCTGGCCGGGCGCTTCCGCCGGGCCCGGCCCGGGGTTCGGCTGGTCATCGGCGGGGACGCCCTGACCTATCGCCGGAGCCTGCTCCCCGCCCACCCCTGGCTGGGGGAATGGATCGACGTGATCGGCCTGGGTGACGGGGAACCTCTGCTGGAAGCCCTGGCCGCCCTCCCGGTGCCCCCGGCCATGGGCCCGGTGCCTTCGGAAACGGGTCCGGGCGCTTCCGGACCTGCCCGGAGCGGCCGGGCGGCGACCCCTGGCTCGCCTTCTCCGAACCTGCCTTCTCCCGGCCTGGTTCCCTCCGGGCCGCTTCCCAACGGCCTGACCTGGGGGTCTGACGGGGCCCCTGCCCTGGGGCCCGCCGTCCTGCCAGACCTGGGGCGACTGCCGCCGCCCGCGTTCGATGCCCTGCCCCTGACGGAGTATCTGACCCCGCACCTGGTGATGCCCGTCGAAACGGCCCGCGGCTGTCCCTGGGGCCGGTGTGCCTTCTGCATCCACCCGGTGCGGGCACCCACCGGCCGGCCGCTCTATCGCCCCAAGCCCCTGGAGGTGGTGGCGGCCCACGTTCGGAGCCTGTTCACGGCCGGGCACCGCCGGTTCTTCGTGATCGACGAAGCGGTGCCGCCGCCCCGTTTGCGCGCCCTGGCCGACCTGTTCGCCGGCCTGTCGGAACCCGTCTCCTGGATCGCCTACACCCGCCTCGACGCTGGACACGACCACGCGGGCTTCGCCCGCGCCCGCGCCTCCGGCTGTCGGAAACTGTTCATCGGCGTGGAGACCGGGTCCGACCGTCTGCTGGCCGGCTTCCACAAGGGGGTGGATGCCGCGCGCTCCCGGCGCATCCTGCTCGATGCCGCGGCGGCCGGGCTGGCGGTGCATTGCTTCCTGATGACCGGCTTCCCCGGCGAGGAGGAGGCCGACCGTCAGGCCACCCTCGACCTGCTGGCCGATGTCTGGCCGGCGTTCGATCCGTTCGGGATCTCCTACGACCTGTTCCCTCTGACCGGGGAACGCGATACCGACCTGCTGGCCGATCCCGCGGCTTTCGGCTGGGAAGGGCCCCGTCCCGGCCGGCACCAGGAACTGGCCTGGCAATTTCCGGTGATGACCGGGCCGGCCGCGGCCGCGGCCTGGTCCGACTTCCGGCGCCGCCTGGACGATCTGGCGGACCGCGTCGGCGGCCCGGCCTGGGGCTTGCGCCATGCCGCCCTGGCCCAGGATTCCCTCCATCTCCTGCTGTTGGAGGCCCGCCCCGGCACCGGCCCGGCCTGATCATCCCCTGGTCCCCGCATCTGTCGCGGGACCGGCGGCCGCCCGGTCCGGCCCTATTCGTCGGCCCCGTCGCCGACGCTGATGTCCCCCAGCACCCAGGGCCAGGCCCCGGCCCCGGGGGCGGGGGAAGGGGCGGCCGCCGGCCGGCGTTCGAACACCCACCGTTCGATGAACCGTTCCGGCGCCGTCGAACCCTCCACCAGGGCGTGGGTCCTCAGGTCGGCCCGGTAATTGACCGTGCAGGCGTGGAATTCCACCTCGACCAGTTCGGCGTCATCGTCGCAGAAGACCTGCACGATGCGGGCCTTCTCGACCAGCATGGAGTCGATCCGGTCGTAGAGCCCGCGCTCCGCCAGGGCGCGCAGTTCGGCCGCGAACCGGTCCTGCATCCCCGCCGAGAGGAGATGCCGCATGGCGGCCAGGTCGCCGCGGGAGTAACCGTCCTGAACCTGCAGGAAGACCTGCCGGGCCCATTCCAGGAAACCACGCCGGTTCCAGCCGGGATCCCGCCGCCGCAGTTCCGCTTCCCCTTCGTCATCCGCCGGCGGCTCTTCCACCCCCTCCCCCGGCGGGTCGGGGATGGGGCTTTCCCGGGCGTGGCGTCCTCCTTCGGTCCCGCCGCGGCCGCCGGCCATGCCGGTGTTCGCAGGGGGGCGGCCTTCGGAGGGGCCCCGGCCCCCCGGCCGGCGGCCGGGTCTGCCGGCCCGTTTGCCCGCCCCGTCGGGGAGCCATCCCATCAGCCGGTAGAACCAATGGGCGAGGTAGGCGAAGACCACGATGCCGACCAGGATCAGGGCCAGGTAGAAGACGGTTTCGGAGGACATGTTCTGGTAGTGCTTCCGCTTCCAGGCCGGGGAGGGCAGATGGACCGAGGGGCCGGGGGAGGGGGAAACGGCCGGGCGGCCGCCGTCGCCCCCGCCGGCCCGGGCCCAGACCGGTTCCCCGCCCAGGATCGTCCAGAAGGCCATCCCCAGGAGGGCCGCGACCACGAACCGGACCGCCAGCCTTCCCGGCCGGCACGGAAGACCCATCTGCCTGCTCCTTGCGGGGAAAGCCTCGTCGTGCTTTCCCCCGGCTGATTCTACCGCGGAACCGGCAGGACAGCCAGCCCCCGGACCCCGGGGGTGTCGGCCCGCCCGGCCGGAAGAGAAACGGCCGGGGCCGCGGGGGCCCCGGCCGCCGGTCGGCCGCAGGAAGGGAGGCTACGGCGCGGCGACGGCCGCGTGCCCGGGCAGGATGGCCTGCAGATCGTTCTTCACGGTGGTGATCGGCTTGATCGCGAACTTCTCGACCAGCACGTTGAGGACGTTGGGGGTGATGAAGGCCGGCAGGGAGGGCCCCAGCCGGATGTTCTTGATGCCCAGCGAGAGCAGGGTCAGCAGGATGCAGACGGCTTTCTGCTCATACCACGACAGCACCATCGACAGGGGCAGGCTGTTGACGTCGGTGTTGAAGGCCTTGGCCAGGGCGGCCGCGATCTGGACCGCGGAATAGGCGTCATTGCACTGGCCGACGTCGAGCAGGCGCGGGATGCCGCCGATGTCGCCGAACTCGAGCTTGTTGAAGCGGTACTTGCCGCAGGCCAGGGTCAGGATCACGCAGTCCTTGGGCACGGCCTGGGCGAATTCGGTGTAGTAGTTGCGGCCCGGCTTGGCACCGTCACAGCCGCCGATCAGGAAGAAGTGCTTGATGGCGCCCTTCTTCACGCCATCGATGACCTGGCCCGCCACGCTCATCACGGTGTTGCGCGCGAACCCGCCCATGATGAACTTCTCGGGTTCGTCGGCGGCGAAGCCGGGGGCGGCCAGCGCGGCCTCGATGACCGGCGCGAAGTTGCGGTCAGTGATGTGCTTCACGCCAGGCCAGGCGACCAGTCCGGTGGTGAAGATCCGGCCCTTGTAGGTGTCGCGCGGGCGCTGGATGCAGTTGGTGGTCATCAGGATGGCGCCGGGGAAGGCGTCGAACTCCTTGGCCTGGTCCTGCCAGGCGCCGCCGTAGTTGCCCGCCAGGTGCGGGAACTTCTTCAGCTCGGGGTAGGCGTTGCAGGGAAGCATCTCGCCGTGCGTATAGACGTTGATCCCCTTGCCCTCGGTCTGCTGGAGGAGAGCGTGCAGGTCCTTCAGGTCGTGTCCGGAAACCAGGATGGCCTTGCCCTTTTTCGCGGTGATGCGGATCTTCGTCGGCTCGGGGTGGCCGTAGGTCTTGGTGTTGCCGGCATCGAGCAGTTCCATGGCTTTCAGGTTGACCTGGCCGCACTCCATGTTGGCGGCGAACAGCTCATCGACCGTCTGCTTGTCCTGCGTGAGCAGGTTGAGGGCCTTGTGGAAGAAGGCGAAGACGCTGTCGTCCTCCTGGCCCAGGATCATGGCATGGTCGGCGTAGGCGGCGGTGCCCTTGAGGCCGTAGGTCAGCAGTTCCATCAGGCCGGCGAGGTCGTCGCCGAACTGCTTCCGGCGCGCCTCGATGCCCACCTCGGCGCCCTGTTTCTCGAGTCCCAGCAGGTCGGTGGCGGGGGTGAACAGGGCCGGGCCCCTGGGGGTTTCGACGGTTTTGCCCGCCTTGATGGCGGCCTTTTCATACAGGGCTTTCGCCGTCTCGCGGGTCTTGACGGCGGCCTGGATGAGCTGGTTCAGCCGTTCCGGATCGAAGTTGACATTGGTGACGGTGGTGAACAGGTTCTCCGTCACCGCCCGGTCGATCTGGGCGTCGCGGGCCCCCAGCTGGCGGGCCCGGTGGGCATACTGGGCGATGCCCTTGGTGACGTGGAGCAGGATGTCCTGGAGATAGGCGGTGCGGGCGTCCTTGCCGCACACCCCGGCCTGCGTGCACCCCTTGCCCTGCGCGGTCTGCTCACACTGATAACAGAACATACCCATGGTGGAATCCTCCTTTGATGTATTGATGCCAAATCGAGGGGGTTCGCCCCCGGAACTCCTGTGAACGGAACACCTCGGTCAATCGACGGTCTCCTGGGACACGATGCCCCCCTGGATGCCGATCACGTGCACCTCCAGCGGGGTGCTGACCCCGGCCGCGGCCCGGGCCTCCCGGGCCAGGCGGGCCAGACCCCCACAGCAGGGGACCTCCATGCGCAGGACAGTGGTCTTGCGGGGCCGGGCCTGCTGGAAAATGGCGGTCATCTTCTCCTGGTAAAACCCGGCGTCGTCGAGTTTCGGGCACCCGACCAGCACGGCCCGCCCGTCCAGGTAGCGGGAATGGAAATCGGGGATGGCGAAGGGGACGCAGTCGGCGCACAGCACGAGGTCGGCCCCCTGCAGGAACGGGGCGTGCGGCGGAACCAGCATCAGCTGGACCGGCCAGTGCGAAAGCTTCGAGGGGGGCGGACTGCCGAAGGTCCGTTCCCCGGTTGCCGGCCCCTCCCGCACGGGAGCGGTGGGCGCCAGGTGCCGCAGGGCACTGCCCGGACAGCCGCCGCCGGCCTGACCGTGGGTGTGGCCGTGGTCAGGCTCGTGGGCCGGGGAAGGGGCCTGACCGGCCATCGGTGGGCGGCCGATCCGGCGAAGGTGCTCATCGACAGCCTTCTCGTCGAAGCCGGGGGCTTCGCGCTCCACCACCTTCAGGGCGCCCTGCGGGCATTCCCCCAGGCAGGCGCCGAGCCCGTCGCAATAGACCTCGCTGACCAGTCGGGCCTTCCCGTTGATGATCTGCAGGGCGCCTTCCTTACAGCCGGGCACGCACCGGCCGCAGCCGTTGCATTTCGCTTCGTCGATCTCGATGATCTGGCGTTTCATGTCGTCTCCTTCGTCTGGGGGTGCCGCTGGCGGTGGTCGGTCGGATCGGTGGCTGGACCCCTGGCCTCGGGGGCGGGGGCCGCCGGGGGGCGCCGTCCCGCCCGGATCCGTCTCAGGCGGCCCGCGCCCGAGTCCTTGGCCGGTTTCCCCCGGCCAGGGGAAGGTCGGCCAGGGTCAGCCGGCCCAGGAATTCCTGCACCTGCCGGTTGATCTGGCCGATGAAGCGTCCCAGCCCACAGCCGGGGTGGCGGCAGACCGGGGTGCCGAACAGGCAGGAGCGGGGGGTGATCGTCCCTTCAATCGCCTGGAAGATCTCGGCGAAGGTGATCTCGTTGAGCGGCCGGGCGAGGCGATATCCTCCCGCGGGTCCCCGGCTCGCGCTCACCAGACCGACCTTCCGCAGTCTCTGCATCACCTTCGACAGGTGCGCTTCGGAGGCCTGCAGGCGGCGGGCGATCTCCTTGAGGGGAATCTCTTCCTCGGGCTGGGCCGACAGCTCGATCATGGCATGGAAGGCCAGGTTCGCCGCATCCGAGAACTTCACGAATTCCGACATCTGGGTCACGCTCCTGCGGTAAAATGGCTTAACTGGTATTAAAATACCAAAATATCGCAATAAAGGCAAGCGGTTTTT
>CAZKPI010000131.1:7263-10050 GCA_964554555.1 uncultured bacterium | reverse complement strand
GGGCCAGCCGCTTCGCCAGGTCGAACAGGTCAACGAAACTCTCGTCGCTGTAGCGGCGAACCTTCGCGAAGGTGCCGTACTCATCGACCAGCAGACGCGTGTAGATCGCGTGGTTGGCGGAGAGCGACGCGCCGAGCCGGCCGACCAGCTCCGCCAGCGGGGCGATGCGCGACAGGTCGTAGGCCGCCTTGGTGACGGCCGACCCGCCCAGCCGCCTGGTGGTCTGCGACCCGCCCGCGGCATACGACTTGACGTAGGCGCTGATCATCGCCTTGGCCAGCATCCGCGGCGTGATGGCCGGGTCGTCCTTCAGGGGGCGCAGGGTGTCCTGGTAGGGCATGCCCTGCCCGGGCTCGGTCTCCTCCGAGGCCAGCAGGAAGTCGGCCACGTCGCGCAGTTCGTAGGCCACCTCGACCATGCCCATCAGGCAGGCGTCGAAGTCGATGATGTCGAACTTCGGGTGCTTTGGGTTGACCTTCTGCAGGGAAGGGAGGGCCTGGCGGCAACCCCACAGCACGTCGGGGACGGTCATCATGTTGCCCGAATCGTCGTCCGACGAGATGCCCTTCCAGCCCGCGCCGTGGTTCCAGATGACCGCCACGTAGTGGTCGGCGGGGTAGGTCTCGACGCCCCACTGCAGGAACTCGGCCAGCTCGCGCTTGTTGCCCATGTCGCGCTCGCCGAGGTTCATCACCATCCGGCTGGCGATTTTCTTCGTGCGGTCCTTGGCGATCTCGTAGCGCCGGGTGCCGGTCCAGTTGCCGTCGATGATGGTGTCGCCGCCCGAGCCTTTCTGGCGGTCGATCTGCACCACGATGCTCAGGTTCCCGTCGGAACCGATCTGCTCCATCTCGTTGAGATCGGCCAGCCCCGAGGCCTCGAGGTCGTTGTCGGCATTGAGGAAGACCAGGACCGTCCACTTCTTGCGGCCCTGCACGCCGGGCGCCGCCGGGTCCTCGCCGTGGGTGACGTAGCCCACGTCGTGTTGGGCGTCGTCATACCACCAGATCGGGATCTCGTGCAGAGGCTTCTTGCCGTAGATGGCCTGCAGGGCGGGATACGGGTCCTGGCCGGCCTCGTCGCCGATCTTCGCCAGCAGGTTCTGGGCACGGTCGTGGGCGGCGGCGGCCGCGGTCAGCCCCTCGGTGCCGCGCTGGGCCATCTGGAAGGCCAGCATCTCGTCGAGCCGCTTCACCCCCGCGGTGAACCCCTGGGTGAACGGGAAGGGGACGCTCTCGACCGCCGTCAACAGCCGGTCGGCCAGCGCCGCCGACGGTCCCGCCATCTTCGCCAGGTCCTGGTTCAGCTCGGCCAGCTTGGCGTCGAAGTTTTCGAGCAGAGTCTTCCGGTACGCCCCGGTGATGTTGGCCTTGAAGTTCTTCTTCAGCGCGTCGGGAAAGGTCTTCAGCAGGTCGGCCAGCAGGGCCTTCGACCGCGGGTCGGCCAGCCAGTTCAGCGTCAGCTTCTTCTGCTGGACCTCGAGGATCTGGACCACCAGGCGGTCGAGGTCGGCCGCGGCCGGATCCGCGACGGGGGTCGGCGCGGCCCAGGCAAGGCCCGCAACCCCGACGATGACGACAGCCAGCCCGATCAGACGCTGGAGGGAACGGTTCTTCATGGCTGCGACTCCTTCGGAAACGGTACCACTCCCCAGTCTCCCGGGGAGATATCCCTCAATCCTAAGAATTTTCCCGGACTTGTCAAGGAATCTCACCGCCCTCGCCGGCACGGTCCCTGGTCGGGTCCCTGGCCACCGCTAGCGTGACCGCCCCCCGCCACGATTCGCCTTGGCCCGGCGCTGATGCGGCCGCCGGCTGTCTCCCCCTGCGGGTTCCTCCCTGGGCATCCTCAGATTTCGAACGCTGATCCGGATTCCGCTCGCCCCGCGCCGCGTCCATCCGAACTCATCCCCGGCCAGGTCTTTCTCCGGCTGTATCCCGGCCGCCTGCCATCGGTTGGCGCGGCCCTCTCCCCCTCGACCCTTTTTCCACTGCCCCCGCGGGACCCGCTCCAGTCTCCTGCCGGTGCGGTTCAGGGAGCCCTGGTGAAGGCCACGCAGGTGCCCGACTCGGGAATCCGGTCGCGGGCGGCCCGGAACTCCGCCGAGGCCAGGATCTCGGCCAGCCGCCTGCCTGCCTGGCCCGGGCCTCCCAGGCGGCACCGCTCGTCCGTGATGGAGGCCCGGATGCACGGCGACACCTGCCCCGAGATGGCGTCGATATACAGCGTCACCGACCGGCGCGCCCGACAGCCGAACCCCGCCTCCAGTCCGTCGATGTCGATCAGCGGGATCGGCACCAGCGTCTCAAGCCGGCGGATGGTCGCCAGGTAGTGCTCCCGGCCTGCCCGGTCGAGCATCATCCCCTCGTCGGGAACTCCGGGGGTGGCCACGAACAGCGAGTAGAAACCGATCTGACAGCCCGCCGCGGCCATCCGCTCCACGAAGGCCGGGTCGGTCACCGCTTCGTGGTTCTGCGTGAAGACCGTGCAGATATACCCGAAAAACTGCCGGCGCTCCCGCATCCGGCGCATGACCGCCAGCACCCGGTCATGGACCCCCGCTCCCCGCCGCCAGTCGTTGATCCCTGGCGGCCCGTCGATGCTCAAAAAGGGAAGGATGTTCGGACGGGCCTTCAGGGCGTCGAGATCTCGCTCGGTGAGGCCCAGACCGTTCGTGTAAACCGTGAAGAACATCTGCGGATACCGCTCCGCCGCCGAAAACAGCGCCGCCCGGCCCCGGTCGGCCGGGAACGGGCCCCGCGGGCAGGGCAACAGACCGCCACCAAC
>CAZKPI010000131.1:0-7253 GCA_964554555.1 uncultured bacterium | reverse complement strand
AGAACGTTGTAGACGTCCAGGTCCAACAGCTGGCCCGCCACCGCCCTCAGCCGGTGGGGCTCGGTGCGGCCGGCATTGCGGTCCGCCTGCGAGTAACACCCGCGGCACCCCTGCCGGCACCCGGCGAACGGAGCGACGATGACGTCCATCGGCCGCCGGTTCCACAGCGGCCCGCCCCCGCCCCGCAGGTAATGGGCATCGCGCGAAGGGGAAGTCACCGCCACCAGGTGGATCCAGGTCTTGAGCAGGCCCGCCCGCACCTCCGGGGCCAGGGCCTCCAGGTTCCGCAGGGCCCGGGCCGCTTTGTACCGGCCTGCGGGGGTGGCCGCCGCGACCGCCGCAACCTGCGAATCCATGTCGGCCGAGACCCCCTCCTCGCCCGCCAGCGTCACGCAGATGTGACGGTCGGCCAGCTTCTCGTAATCGACCCGGCCCACTCCCATCGCCCGCACCGCCGAACGCGCCACCCAGCCCAGGAATTGGTCCGCCGTCCGACTGCGGCCCAACCGCAGGAACAGCCGGTGCAGACCCGGGGAGCGGGCCAGCAGGGCGGGAAGACGGCCCGACAGGGCCCAACTGCTCATGAGCCCGGTCCGGCCGGATGTCCCGGCTCCGGCCGCCCGCCCGCCTCTCCTTCCAGGACCGGCTCCACCCCACGGGGCGCAGGGGCGGGCGGGAGAACGAGGCGGGTTCCCGGGTTGAACTCGGCCCAGGCGAACCAGTAGCATGTCACCTTCACCAGCGGCTCCGGCTGGCCAGTGTTGGGGGGATCCAGCCGCGCGGCCGCGGCCGGCGGCCTCATGGCCGGCTCCGGGCACCCGGCGCTTCCGGTCCCCGCCGTTGCCGCCCCTGAGGCGCCTGGCTGGCCGTCGCGGCGCCAGGGTGTTCCCGCCACCGGCCAGGCCACCGCCTCGCCGTCCGGAAACAGCAGGCCGGTGACGATCGTCTTGGGCGGCAGACGGTGGTCGGCATGGGTCACGTCCTGCACCAGGAAATCTCCCGAAGCGTATGAAGACATCACCGGGCAGGTCTGATGCGGGGTGGAGGTGTCGGGGGCGCGCCCCGTGGGCGCCAGGACGAGTCCGCGGGGATACCGCCGCCGCCAGTCGGCCAGCGACGTCCGCTCGACCGGAATCCGTTCCAGGCGGGCACCCGCCAGAGGCCCCGACAGGGCGGTGCCGGTGAACTGCTGCCACCGGCTGTTGGTCTCGCGGTCGCCCAGCACGAGGTTGCTGTGCTCCAGCCGCATGGGACGGAACGACAGCCGCTGACCCTGGACGGTGCCCCGAAAGGCCAAAGCCGCGTTGCTCCAGGGGCAGAGGGTGACCACGACCGGGTCGGAGTTCAGCCGGTCGTTCGCCACCAGGTGCCAGGCAAGCCGCCTGACCGGGATCGCCTTGGCCTGGCCATGGCCTGTGAAGCCGATCACCTCGGCGTCAGGCGGGTAGCCGGCGATCTCGGTTCCCGGTTCGTAGGCGAGGTACACCGGGTCGTCGAGCGACGAGTAATCGACCCCGACGAACCAGCGACTGCCCCCCAGCCCGACCAGGAACCGGATGAGAGCGATGCGGAAGGGGGGCCAGCAGAAGAACAGCAAGCAGGAAAGCAGGATCAGGCTGGCCGTCACGGTCACGCTCTGGCGCTTCCGGTCCCGCCACAGGAGCCGCCGGAGAGGGGTCAGATCTTTCTCGGCCATCTCGGACATGGGGAATTGATGCCTTTCGTCCGGGGAAGGGCGGGGAGCCCGCCTGTCCCTCGTGATGTCGACAGGATACAGGAAGGTACCTTCCCCGCCAAGGGCGGCGACCTGCGGGACTGCCGCCCAGCGGCGGGAATCCCGGGGAAGGACGGGGAAAGAGGAAAACGGCGGCAAATCCCGCCTTGGCAGTCCCGACCGATCGCGCTACCATGGACCCATGGTCCATCGGAAATCCCGCGACAGCCCATCCCGGCAGGACGTCGATGCCCTCTGGGGGAAGACCATTCCTTCCGGCTTTCCCGTCGCCAAGACCATCAAGAGACCGGCCGGCGCGGGCGTCCCAGGCACGACCGCCCCGGCAGGGCCATCCCCCGGGGCTTCGGGGGCCCCGGCCATCGCCCGCGGCATCCAGGATCTCCCCGAGTTCCTCGTGGCCGGCCCCGACGAGAAGGCCACCCCTTCCCCCGCCCACTTCCGGATCGGGGAGAAACTCGGGGAAGGTGGCATGGGAGCCGTCTTCTCCAGCACCCAGGTCTCCATCGGCCGGGAGGTGGCGGTCAAGGTCCTGCGCCCCGATTTCCTGGCCGATGGCGATGCCATCCGCCGGTTCGTTTGCGAAGGGCAGATCACCGGCCAACTCGATCACCCCAACATCCTGCCGGTTCTCGACCTCGGCCGGACCCCGCGCGGGGATGTGTTCATCGCCATGAAGAAGATCGCCGGCAGTCGCTGGGACCAGACCTTCACCCGGAAAAAACCGCGCGAAAACCTGGAGATCCTCCTGCGGGCCTGCGATGCCATCGCCTATGCCCACAGCCGGGGGTTCATCCACCGCGACATCAAGCCCGAAAACGTGATGCTCGGAGAGTTCGGGGAGATCATCATCACCGACTGGGGCCTCGCCAGTCCGCTCGCCCGCACGGGTTCAGGCGCCGCCGCGATCGAAGAGGACATCCAGGCGGGAACCCCGGCCTACATGGCTCCTGAAGTGGCACGGTGCGACGCGGCCGCGATTGACGAACGGACCGACGTCTATCTCCTCGGCGCCACCCTCTTCGAGGTCTGGACGGGGAAGCCGCCCCACGATGGGAAGGATGTCTACGAGTGTCTGGTGGCCGCCGTCGAAAACCGGATCCAGCCCGTCGATCGGGAGGACGAGATCGTCGGGATCGCCCGTCGGGCGATGGCCACCGACCCCGAAGACCGGTTCCCCTCGGTGCGGGCCTTCCAGGAGGCTATCCGGGATTACCTCTCCCACCTCGACAGCCTCGGGCTCACCCGCTCGGCCAAGGAGGAAGGGGCCGGGGCCGCGGGACATTACTCGCGGCTGTCCCGGTCGCTGGTCCTCTACGAGGAGGCCCTGAAGCTCTGGGAAGGCAACGCGGAGGCCAGGAGCGGGGTGACCCAGACCCGCCTGCGGTTCGCCGCCGCCGCTCTCTCCCGGGGCGATCTCAACCTCGGCGAATCGCTCCTGGTGCCTGACTGCCCCGAGCACCAGGAGATGCTCTCCCGCATCCGCGAGGCCCAGGCGATGAGGCAGCAGCGCCGTCGCCGGCTGACCGTCGTGAGCGTGGTGTTCATGGGCTTCGCCCTGACCCTGATCGTCCTCATCCTGAACATGAAGATCCGGCTGGAGACCGAGCGCGACGCGGCATTGGCCGCCTGCCAGCGTCTTCTGCGGGAAAGGGAAGCCCAGCCGCGCGAACCGTGATGCGGAGCCGGGTGCCCGGCTCCCCGGCGGGAATCCCGTTCCATCGCCCTCTCCGCACCCCAATGGGAGGCGTGGTGTCAACTTTTCCCTTCTTGTCCCAGGCCCCCTGGTCAACCCGGGGAATTTATGGTACTACTATGGCGCCCGTCCTGAACGGGACCGCGGAACGCTCCACTCGCAAAAGGAACACTCGTGCCATGTATCTGAAATCCCTCGAGCTCATGGGGTTCAAATCCTTCGGGAAGAAGACCGTTTTCGATTTCCAGCCCGGCATCACCGCCATCATCGGGCCCAACGGGTCCGGCAAGAGCAACGTCTGTGACGCCATCCGCTGGGTCCTCGGGGAACAGAGCGCCAAGGCCCTGCGCGGCACCAAGATGGCCGAGGTCATCTTCGCCGGCACGCCGCAACTGCGTCCCGCCGCCTTCTCCCAGGTCAAGCTGACCCTCGACAACCAGGACCGCATGATGCCCATTGAGTTCTCCGAGGTGGCCATTGGGCGGCAGTTGTTCCGGTCGGGCGAGAGCAACTACTTCCTCAACAGCACCAAGACCCTCCTCTCCGACATCCGGGAGATGCTGATGGATACAGGCATCGGCAAAGAGGGCTACTCGGTTATCGGGCAGGGCGACATCGACGACATCATCTTTCAGCGCATCCAGAGCCGGCGCGCCCTGATCGAGGAGGCGGCCGGCATCACCAAGTTCAAGCACCGCAAGAACAGCACCCTGCAGAAGCTCGACCACACGCGGGCCAACATCACCCGCCTGCGCGACATCGTCGGCGAGATCGAACTCCAGCTCGGGCCCCTGGCCGAACAGGCCGCCAAGACCCGCAAATACCAGGCCCTCGCCTCCGAGATCCGCACCCTCGAGATTGACCTCGTCCTGTTCGATCTCACCCAGCTCTATGCCGACCAGGAAAACGTCGATTCCATGCGGCGCGGCCTGCTGGGCAAGATTGCCGAGATCGAGGCCTTCCTCGAGGACGTGGGCCGCAAGAAATCGGCCGCCCGCGATCGCCTCGCCGAGATGGAACGCGTGCTCGGCGGCCACCGGGAGAAGCACCGGGAGATCACGGCCGCCATCGAGGCCGCCCGCGAGCGGGGGGCCTCCCTCAAAGAGGAGGTCCGCAGTCACCAGGCCCGCTGTGAGGCCATCAACGAGGAGATTGCCGCCATCGAGGCCCGCCTGCAGGACGGCGGTCAGGAGATCACCGACGCCGAGACCCGCCTGGGCGAGGAAGAGGCCCGCGAGGTCGAGATCAACGGCCGTCTGGCCGAGATCGACACCAGCCTGGCCCGCGTCCAGGCCGAACTCGACCAGCATCTGAAGGCTGTGTCACAGGACCGGGACAACGTCTTCGAGCTCGCCGTCCAGATCTCCGACCGCAAGAACCGCATCACCACCGCCGCCCAGCAAATGCAGATGCTGCAGCGCCAGCTCGAGAAGGGCGCCGGCGATGCCGCCTCGATGAAAAACGGCCTCGAAGCTCTCGCCCGCGACAAGGAGAAGATCGAAAAAGAGATCAAAACCCTGTCGGAAGAGGTGGCCGCGAACGAGAAACAGCTCGCCGATGACCAGGCCCGACTGCGGACGGTCGAGCGCGACCTGCGCAAGGCTGAGGAGGAACTGGCCGCCGCCACCGACGAGATCCGGCTCACCCAGGCCCGCCGGAACATCCTTGAGGAACTGAAGAACCGCGCCGAAAGCGGCATCTCCCGCGGGGTGCGCGAGGTGCTCGCCCTCCAGAACACCGAACTGCCCGGCGTGTTCGGCATGGTCGGCGACCTCATCAAGGTCCCCCGCGGCTATGAGATCGCCTTTGAGACCGCCCTGGGCGGCAGTATCCAGGACGTCATCACCCGCGACGCCGCCACCGCCCAGCAGGCCATCGAACTGCTCAAACAGCGCAAGGCCGGGCGCGCCACCTTCCTGCCCCTCGACCTGATCCAGCCCCCGCCCCGCGTCGACGCCCCGAAGGTGAAGGGCTGTCTCGGCGTCGCCCTCGACCTCGTCGAGTACGACGCGAAGTTCTACTCGATCATGAACCACCTCCTCGGCCGCATCCTGGTCTTCGAAACCCTCGACGCCGCCGTGGCCTATTCCCGCACCAGCCGCAACTTCAACCGCATTGTCACCCTCGAGGGCGATGTCGTCCGCTCCTCCGGCGCCATGACCGGCGGCGCCGAGGGCCAGAAGACCGGCGGCCTGCTCGCCCGCAAGCGCGAGCTCGAGGAGCTTGACGCGAAGCTCGCCGCCCTCACCAAGAGCGAAAAACAGCTGGCCGCCCGTCTGCACAAACTTGCGCCCGAACGCAACACCCTGCTCGAGGGCATCCACAAGCGGGAGGAGCTGTTGGTCCGGCGCCGGCAGTCGATGGTGTTCTTCCACAGCACCCTCGAGAAACACACCGCCGATCTTGCCGCCCGCCAGGCGGAGTTCGCCAGCCTCGACGCCGACCGGCGCGACCTCGAGGCCGAACTCGCCCGCCAACAGCAGGTGCAGGCCGAGAGCCAGGCCGAGCTGACCCGCCTCGAAAGCCAGAACCAGGACCTCACGAAACGTCTGCAGGCCCTGGGCGGCAAGGAGGAGGGCATCCAGGCCCGTCTGGCCTCCCTGCGCGGCCTGCAGAGCGAGGAGAAGCTTGCCCTCGCCCAGGTCGCCGAACGCAAAAAGGCCATCAAAAAAGAGATCGAGTCGGCGGTCAAACGCCGCCGCGAGGCCCAGGACCGCAAGGAACGCGCCGGCGCCGAGGTCGGCCGCCTGCAGGAGGCCATCGCCCAGCTCACCCGCCGGATCGCCGAGCACCAGGCCTCCTTTGGGGCCCTCGAGGTCGAGAAGGCCGGCCTCGAGAAGACCATGGAGAACCTGCAGGCCGAGTACCACGCCGGCTCGAAGGAGCTCGACACCTTCGACCACACCTTCCAGAGCCGCTCGAAGATGCTCGATTCGACCCGCGCCAAGATGGGCGAACTCGACATCAGGCTGGCCGAGATCAAGACCCACATCCAGAACAAGGAAGGCGTGCTGTCCGGCGAGTTCCACTTCGACCTCACCGAGGGCCGCACCCAACTGCGCAAATACGAGAGCCGCGATGAACTGGCCCACCGCATCACCGCCCGCAAAGCCGAACAGGAGGCCCTCGAGCCGGTGAACCTGCTGGCCATCGAGGACTACGACAAGACCAAGGAACGCTACGACTTCCTCAACGGCCAGATCAAAGACATGACTGAGGCCGCCGCCTCCCTCGAGCAGGTCATCGCCGAGATCGAGAAGATCTCCAGCGAGCGGTTCCTCGAGACCCTCGGCCAGATCGACGTCGCCTTCCGCGACATCTTCCTCGTCCTCTTCCCGGGCGGCGAAGGCCACCTGCGCCTGAGCGATCCCGCCAACGTCCTCGAGTCGGGCATCGACATCGTCTGCCGCCTGCCCGGCAAGAAACTCTCGACCCTCGAGCTGTTCTCGGGCGGCGAGAAGTCGATGGTTGCCCTGGCCCTGCTCTTCTCCATCCTGCAGGTCAAGCCCCCCGCCTTCTGCCTGCTCGACGAGGTCGACGCGCCCCTCGACGAGGCCAACGTCAAGCGGTTCACCCGCCTTCTGCGCAGTTTCGCCGGCAAGACCCAGTTCCTGGTCATCACCCACAACAAGGAAACCATGCAGGCCGTCGATGTCATCTACGGCATCACCCTCGAGAAGGAGGGTATCTCCCGCCAGATCTCCATCCGCCTGGAAGACCAGGAGAAGATCACCGAGTTCACCGCCCGCAAGCCGATCTCCCTGGCCGCCCGCAAACGCCTGGCCGAGGTGGCCGCCGCCGACGCCGCGGCCGCCCAGGCGGTCG
>CAZKPI010000130.1:2914-10121 GCA_964554555.1 uncultured bacterium | reverse complement strand
GCCTGTGGGATCCCGACAGCGAAGGTGGTCATCCCCCGGTCGACCCCGCCGCCCCCCTCCCCGTCTCCCTCAACCGGTTCCTGGAGATCGCCCTCCGTCCCATCCTGCGGGAGCTGGACAGCCTCCGGGCCGAACTCCAGGCTCTCAAAGAGGCTTGAACCCGGGTCTGCACCTCTTTCCCGGCCGGCTGGCCCCGACCGGCCAAGCCCCGGTCTGGCCATCGCCCGTCGACAGGCACGGCCTCCAGGCCACGGCCTGACACCGGCACCGGGCCGGCAGGGCCTCCCTGCCGCCATGGAAAGCGGCGCGCAGGCTTCTGGCGTGCCTCGCCCGGGGACCCTTCTTTCCCGCCCCGGAAGCCCGCCGCCGGTTTGCCCGCCACGACAAAGTGTGGTAGCCTGGACCATCCGGCCGGATCCCGATCCGGACAGGGGGTTCGATGTTTCCCCCATGGAAATGTGCACAGCAGAATGGAGCCGCCCATGACCGTCCGTTTCAACCCGCGGGAATTGTTGACTCTCGCCATCCAGATCGAAAAGAACGGCTATGCGTACTACACCCGTATGGCCGCCCAGGCCAGGGATGCCAAGGTCAAGGGCATCATGCAGGGACTGGCCAAGGCCGAGCAACAGCACATCACCGACTTCCAGACGATCGAGGCGGCCCTGAAGCCCGCCGACTACGATCTTCCCGACGATTACCAGAACCCCGACATGGAGACCTATCTCCGCTCCCTGGCCGACGGCAAGGTGTTTTCCAACTTGGCTCCGGTCGAGGAGATCGCCGCCGAGATCAAAAGCGACCTCGACGCCATCCGGCATGCCGTCTCTTTCGAAAAGGACTCAGTGATCTTCTTCAGCGAGATCCATGACCTCCTGCCGGAAGGGGAACCCAACCGGGCCGCCGTGGCCGAACTCATCCGCCAGGAGAAGATCCACATCGCCCAGCTCTACGCCCTCATGGAGAGCCGAAGGTAGAATCGCGGCGGCCGGGCCCCGGCCGGCCCGCCCCCCGATGACCGCCCGATGAGCGCATCGCACCGATTCAAAAAGCGCCGGCGCTGGATGTTCCGCCTGCCGCCGAGCGCCGAGTGGCTGTTTTCCCTCGGCCTGGCCGGACTCGATGCGGTCATCATGAACGCCATCTTCCTGTGGGTGTTCCACCTGTGGCTGCAGGGCAACCCCAACCAGGAATTGTATTTCAACTCGTTTTATCAGGTCCGGGTCGGCCTGTTCGCCATGTTCCTGGCCCTGGGGGCCTTCTTCGACATCTTCCGCATCCGCTCCTTCCAGGCGGCTTCCGACATCTTCTCCCACACCACCGCCACCCTGCTGTCGACCTTCCTGTCTTTCAACATCCTTGTCTTCCTCTGGCGGCCTCTCGCCACGCTGGTCCATACCTTCCCGCGGCCGATCGTTCTGCTCTCGACCGCCCTGTCCATCCTCGCCATCTTCCTCAGCCGGGCTTTGCTGGCCCGCGTGTTCAAGCCCCAACCGATCCTGCGGCGAGCCATCATCGTCGGCGAGGAAATGGAAGGGAAGCGGATCCTCCAGCGATTCCACAGCCGGGGCGGGGTCCGCTTCCGCCTGATGGGGGTCTACCCCGCCGCCCAGATCGCCGAACTCGCCTCGGAGGTGGTCTTCCACCACATCCACGAGGTCATCGTGACCGATCCCAAGATCTCCCTTGACGCCTTCTGGGCGCGCATCTTCTACCTGCGCAAGGAGGAACCGCACCAGTTCCACGTCCGCATCGTCTACGACCCCTCCCAGGCGGCGGGGTACATCGGCATGGAGAGCCTGGAAGACATCCCGATGATCTCCATTCCCGCCCTTCCCCTCACCCGCCTCCAGCGCTGGCTGAAGCGGGGGTTCGACATCGGGTTCGCCCTGTTCGCCCTGGCCATCACCTCGCCCGCCATGGCCGTCGCCGCCGTCCTCGTCCGCTACGACTCGCCGGGCCCCATCTTCTACAAACAGCGGCGGGTCGGCCGGTATGGCCGGGAATTCGACCTGATCAAGTTCCGGTCGATGCGGGTCGGCTCCGAAGCCCAGACCGGCCCCAAGATCGCCACGGCCGACGACCCCCGCATCACCCCCCTCGGCCGGTTCCTGCGCCGGTTCGGCATCGATGAACTGCCGCAGTTCTTCCTGGTCCTCACCGGGGACATGTCCGTGGTTGGCCCCCGCCCCGAGCGCCCCTTCTTCGTCTCCAAACACTACGAATTCCAGGGCCGCCGGCTCTCGGTCCGCCCCGGGGTGACCGGACTGGCCGCCGTGAACGCCCGCTACTACCTCCGCCTGGTCGACAAGGTGGGGTACGACTACTATTACCTCGATCACTACAGCCTGATTCTCGACGTCAAGATCGTCTTCCAGACCGTCTGGGTCCTGTTGTTCGAATCCGACAAGGCCCTGGAGGACACCCATCACGCCATGGACAAAATGGAAACCCCCGCCTCCGACGACAACGGAGAGCCTCGAGGACAGGAGGCCGCCCCGGCCTCCCGCCCGAAAAAGGACAAGCCATGAACAAGATCACTTCCGACATGACCATCGCCCAGGTTCTGCAGGCCAACGCCAATGCCGGGCAGATCCTGCGCAGTTTCGGCATGCACTGCATCGGCTGTTCGGTGTCCACCGGCGAAAGCCTGGAAGCCGCCGCCGAGGTGCACGGCATCGATCTGCAGAAACTCCTGGAAGCCCTGAACAAGTAGGGCGGGTTCCCCTCACGCACGCCCGTTCCGCCGCCCGCTTTTTCCCCTCCCCGATTCTCCCCGGGGGCATGCCGCCCGGCCCCGACCCGGCCGGCCGGTGCTTTGCCTTCGGCCGCCATCCGTGATAGACTTCCCCTCCAAACGCCCGTCCTGAAACAAGACATACCTCGAGGGTCCCCTACCGAACCATGCTGATCGAGAAGGTCCATTCCCCCGCCGACCTGAAGACCCTGTCGCGGCGCGAGCTGATCCAGCTCAGCCAGGAGATGCGGGAACGCATCATCCAGGTCGTTTCCCGAAACGGAGGGCACCTGGCCAGCAACCTCGGCATCGTGGAGCTGACCCTGGCCATCCACCGGGTCTTCGATTCCCCGCGCGACCGCATCATCTTCGACGTCGGCCACCAGTGCTACGTCCACAAGATGGTCACCGGCCGGATGGACCAGTTCCCCACGCTCCGGACGCTCGGAGGCATCTCGGGTTTCCCCAAGGCCTCCGAGAGCGAGCACGACGCCTTCGACACGGGCCACAGTTCGACCTCCATTTCGGCGGCCCTCGGCCTGGCCCTGGCCCGCGACCGGTTCCACCAGGGACACAAGGTCGTGGCCGTCATCGGCGACGGGGCCATGACCGGCGGCCTGGCCTTCGAGGCCCTCAACCATGCCGGGCACACCCGCTCGGAGCTGGTGGTCATCCTCAACGACAACGAGATGTCGATCTCCCCGAACGTCGGCGCCCTGTCGGGATACCTGCACAAACTGCGGCTCGAACCTTCGTTTTTCACCCCCAAGGAATACCTGGAATACGTGGTGAAGCAGATCCCCGGCATCGGGTCGCGCCTGCTCAACCTCCTGCTCCGCATCGAGGGCAGTCTGAAATACCTGCTGACCCCCGGCATGCTGTTCGAGGAATTCGGATTCAAGTATCTCGGCCCCATCTCCGGATACGACTTCGAACTGATGGAACGGACCCTGAGCCATGCCCGCGACCGGCACGGCCCCGTGCTGGTGCACGTGCTCACGGAGAAGGGGCGGGGGTACAAGCCCGCCAAGGAGCACCTGCCCCTGTTCCACGGCGTCGGCCCGTTCGAAATCACCACCGGCAAAGTGGTCAAGACCCCCGAACCGCCTTCCTACACCGCGGTCTTCGGCCAGACGATGACCGAGATCGGCCAGCGTGACGAGCGGGTGGTGGCCATCACCGCCGCGATGAAGGAGGGAACCGGACTCGACGCCTTTGCCAGCGCCTTCCCCGACCGGTTCCACGACGTCGGCATCGCCGAATCACACGCCGTCACCCTGGCCGCAGGCATGGCCCGGGGCGGCCTGCGCCCCTTCGTGGCCATCTATTCCACGTTCCTGCAGAGGGCCTTCGACCAGATCATCCATGATGTCGCCCTCCCCGGCCTGCCGGTCGTCTTCTGCCTCGACCGGGCCGGCCTGGTCGGCGAGGACGGTCCCACCCACCACGGCAATTTTGACATCAGCTACCTGCGGGCCATTCCCAATCTCGTGGTGATGGCCCCCCGCGACGAGTACGAACTGCGCGACATGCTGCGGTTCGCCCACACCCTCGACCGGCCGGTGGCCCTGCGCTATCCCCGCGGAGCCGGGATGGGCGCGGCCCACGGGCCCACCCCCCACCCCCTGACCGTCGGCCGCGGCGAGGTTCTGCAGGACGGCACTGACCTGTCGCTGTGGGCGGTGGGCAATATGGTCCACCCGGCCTGGCAGACCGCCCGCCTGCTGGCCGCCCATGGCCTGCGGGCCCAGGTGGTCAACGCCCGGTTCGTCAAGCCGCTCGACAAGACCATGCTCGAACGCACCCTGCGCCGTCACCAACCCATCGTCACCCTGGAAGAGGGAACCCTGGTGGGCGGCTTCGGCAGTGCGGTGCTGGAGACCGCCAGCGACCTGGGCTTTGCCCCGCGGGTTCTGCGCCTCGGCCTGCCCGATTCGTTCGTTCCCCAGGGCAAACCGGCCGAATTGCGGGCCATCCTGGGTCTCGACCCCGACAGCCTGGTCAACCGCATTCTCACCTGGATGCAGTCCCGCGCTCAACCCCAACCACTGCGCAAGGTGGCCGGCTGACGGCCCTCCCCAAAGGGCCCCGCTCCCCTGCGCGGAGGGCCGCCGCCGACGAGGGCGAGGGCGTTTCTCGACGCGTTCGGGGGAAAGGGGCCGGGGGAAAGGGGCCGTTTCCCAGGCAAGGCGGAAGCCGCCCCTTCCGGATGGGGACCTGACCCTACTTCTTCTGGCGGATCGACTTCAGGTGATCCTGCCAACAGGCTTCTATGGCCTTGGGGAGTTTCTCCGGCGACCGGACATCGGCCGGATAGATGTTCTCTCCCCCAGGGCCCGGTGACAGGCGCGCCACCAGGCGGTCCTGGCCGTCGTAGACCTCGATGACGGTCTGTCCTCCGGTGCGGTTCTTGCGGTAGACCCGCCGGATAGCCGGGGGAGGCACCGCGATCCGGCCCGCGATGACCATGGGGGAGGGGTCGTGAACGATCAGGCCGATCACATCCATGGGCAGAATATACGACGGGATCACGTATTCATCGCGATCGGCAAAGTAATCGGCAACCACACTGCGAAACTGGCCCTCGGCGATGTTCCGGAGAAGGCGCGCCAGGGTGTAATACCGGGAATCCTTGGCGATGCTGTTCAAATCCATGCCGCGGGGCCTGGTTTCGCGCATGACCAGGACCACGGGGCCGTAGAGTTTGGCAATGCCCAGAAGAGGGGTGGTGAACACGAAATGCTGTTCCGGATCGATGGTGCCGGCGCGCACCCGCTCCTTGACCTTATCACGGGAGTTCTCATACAAATGCCGGGTGTCTTCAAACGTCTGGAAAAACCCCTGCAGTAATTTCGTATGCTCGGCCTTCGCCTTTTCCCATGCGGCCGCGGACGACAGGCCGCTCTTTTCGTGTTTCTCGATCAACGCCCGCAATCCCCAGGATTGGATGGGTGTGTCCAGGAGGAACCGGAACCCAAGCAGTTCGTCGTGTTCGATCTGCCCCGCCTTCCGGGAGCCAAAACCGCGATAAATGAGGGAAAAATACCCCTTCCGAAGGCGCGCCAGGGCGGTTGCCGAGTTCATCGTGAACATGGAGATGGCATTGGAGTCGTAGGAGGGGGGTTTCCCCCCCTCGGCGGGAAGGGCCGTCAACCAGGCAATGGTGAGTCCGACCAACAGGAGACAGCAGGCGGGGGTGCGGCCAATCCGATCAGAGCAGGGGTGAATGGTCATACCATGTTTTCCTCAACTTGAAAAAAATCCCTTTGTGAGGGAGTGCCCGGCCCCGGGAACCGAAAGGTGTCTTCGTTGGCAGGCCACACTCCCTGCCCAACTCCCCGAATGAGCGATAGTTCCGTTCCAAGAGGGGGCGGCGGGAAACATTCCCGTTTTTGCTGAACCCGAAAACCTCAGTCACCAACCAGGCCCCCTTTCCTTCAGGAGATCCCGTGCCGGAAGAGACGTCACCTGCATGGGATTCAGGTCGGTTTGAAGCCGATGATGGCGAGGGGTGGAAGATTGACGCGGATCGAGAAGGGGCGCCCCTGCCAGGCCACAGGCTCCGCCCAGGCCCCGCCGTAGTTGCCGATATTCGACCCAAAGTACAGTTCGGAGTCGGAATTGAGGATCTCCTTGTAGAACCCTTCCCTGGGGACCCCCATGCGGTATCCCTCGCGCGGTACCGGGGTGAAGTTGCCCAAAAAGACCGTGACATCGTTGGGGTTGTCGCCCCGGCGCAGCCAGCTGGCGATGCTGGAATCAGCATCCTGGAAGTCGATCCACTCGAAACCGCTGTCCTCGTGGTCGCGCTGGTGCAGTGACGGCTCGCTCCGGTACAGCCAGTTCAGATGCGCCATCAGGCGGTGCAGTCCTTGATGCGACTGGAAACCCAAGAGGTGCCAATCGAGGCTCTGGTTGCAGTTCCACTCGTTCCACTGGCCGAAATCACTGCCCATGAAGACCAGCTTCTTGCCGGGCATGGTCCACATGAAGGAGTACAACAGGCGCAGGTTGGCAAACTTCTGCCAGAAGTCGCCCGGCATCTTGTTGATCATCGACCCTTTGCCGTGGACGACCTCGTCGTGCGACAGGACCGAGATGAAGTTCTCATGGAAGGCGTAGATCAGCGGGAAGGTCAGGTCGTTGTGGTGATACTTGCGATGGACCGGATCTTTCTGGAAGTAGTTGAGGGTGTCGTGCATCCAGCCCATGTTCCATTTGAACCCGAACCCCAGGCCGCCCATGAAGCAAGGCTTGCTGACCCCGGGAAAGGCGGTCGACTCTTCGGCGATCATGACGGTGCCGGGAAACTTCTCGTAGGTGATGCTGTTGAGATACTTCAGGAACTCGATGGCTTCCAGGTTCTCACGCCCTCCGAACCGGTTGGGGATCCATTCCCCCGGCTTCCGCGAGTAATCGAGGTAGAGCATCGAGGCCACCGCGTCCACGCGCAGGCCGTCGATGTGGTAT
>CAZKPI010000130.1:0-2862 GCA_964554555.1 uncultured bacterium | reverse complement strand
GAAGGTCGACCAGTCCTTGTGTTCGCCCAGTCGGGGGTCGGCGTGTTCATACAGGGCGGTGCCGTCGAACCGCGCCAGGCCGTGGCCGTCTTTTGGGAAGTGGGCCGGCACCCAGTCGAGGATGACGCCGATGCCGTTCTGATGGAGGTGATCGACGAAGTACATGAAATCTTTGGGGTTGCCGAACCGGCTGGTGGGGGCGAAATAGCCGGTCACCTGGTAGCCCCAGCTGATGTCGAGCGGATGCTCGGTGACGGGCAGGAGCTCGACGTGCGTGTAGCCGGTCGACTTGAGGTATTCGGCCAGCTTGGGCGCCAGTTCCCGGTAGGTCAGGAATCGGTTTCCCTCCTCCCAGACCCGCATCCAGGAGCCCAGATGGCATTCGTAGATGGCCATCGGTTCCTTGCGCCAATCCCGGCGGGCCCGGTTGGTGATCCAGTCCCGGTCACCCCATTCGTAGCCCTGGATGTCGTAGATCCGGCTGGCCGTCTTGGGCCGCACCTCGGCATACAGGGCATAGGGGTCGCATTTCTCGACCAGGCCGCCGTCCTGCAGTTTGATCTCGAACTTGTAGTTCTGGCCGGTCTGCAGGCCGGGAACGAAGATCTCCCAGACGCCGGAACTGCCCATCGACCGCATCACGTGCCGCCGTCCGTCCCATTGGTTGAAATCGCCGATGACGCTGACCCGCCGGGCATTGGGGGCCCAGACGGTGAAACCGATGCCTCCGATGGACAGGTCGAAATACCGGACCACGTGCAGGTGGGCTCCCAGCTTCTCGTAGATCTGGTGGTGGTTCCCCTCGGCAAAGAGGTAGGCGTCGAGTTCGCCGAAGGTGGGCAGGAAGGAATAGGAGTCGAAGAACTCGGTGGTGGCACCGTTGCCGTATTCCGCCCCCAGCCGGTACGGGAACGGGTCGGTCCGCTCCGCGATGATGCCTTCGAAAAACCCGGCGGCGTGCCGCTTGACCATGGGGAACCGCTGTCCCGACCGGATATCGACAATCTGGGAACAGACCGCGTCGGGCAGGAATGCCCGCACGGCGATCCCCCTGGTTCCCCCTTCCAGTTCGACTTGGTGCATGCCGAGGATCTGGAACGGATCGTGGTGCTCGGTCCGGATGATGGCCTCGATGGCGCCGCTATTGATCGCACTGCCCATGCTCTTCCTCCAGGATGGATGTCGGATGGCCCCATGATAGCACAGCGGGCGCCCCGCAAGGCGCCCGCTGTTCATTCCGGCCGATTACACCGGGGACCGGCCATCAGAGTCAGAGAAGGTGGGTTTTGATCTGATTCTCGAGATCGGCCTCGGTGGTGGCCCCCGTGTGGGTGTGAACAACCTTCCCGGCCTTGAAGAACAGCATGGTGGGGATCGACATGATGTTGTACTGACCGGCCAGGCCCTGGTTCTCGTCGACATTGATCTTGGCGATCTTCACCTTGCCGTCGTATTTCTTCGACAGGTTGTCGATGATCGGTCCCATGATCCGGCACGGGCCGCACCAGGGCGCCCAGAAGTCGACCAGGGCGGCGCCCGGATTCGACTGGACTTCGGTCTTGAAGGTGTTCTCATTCAGTTCTTGTGCCATGGGTATTCCTCCAGGTTCTCGTGCGTGATGGTGGGTAGTCCAGGATACATGCTCACCGACCGGCTGACAAGGCCAGGGCGACGAGCATGCCGTACAGGGTGCTGGTATAGGGGTTGGCGGTGATCGGGCAGGCCCCCGTCGGACAGCCGACCAGTTTGTAGTAGACGAAGCCCAGGGCGCCGCCCAGGATCACCGGTCCGGCCTTGGCCAGAATCATGCTCATTTGGCCGTCACCTCGCTTTCTTTCAGGGGGGTTTCCCGACAGCAGGACTGGAAACCCGCCCAAGCCAGAATATCTTCCAGCAGGCACCATTTGGTCAGGCCGGATTGAAACAGGTTGAGGCCGACGAAAACCGTCAACAGGGACCAGGCCGGGTGGTGAACCCGGCTCAGAACCACGCTGAGGGTGATCATGGTTCCGGCCGCCAGCCGGACGATCCGTTCGATGGTCATGGCCACCTCCTTGGCAGTGATGTTCAACTTCCATTCAGCAAGGGCCATGCCAACCGCAGGTTGAGCGCGATACCAGCGCACACCGCCCCTCCAGCGAAGGGCGGATGATGCCTTCGGCGGCCGGCAGAGACCGGAAGCTCAGCAGATCAGCCTTCGAGGATGGGCCCCTGGTCCTGACGGCGTTTTCCGACAGCCCGCGCAGGGGCCCCCGATCGTGCATTTCTTTGTCGGATATGCAATTCTTTCGTAGGCGTTCCCGCGGCCACGGGGGCGGCAGGGATGAATCGTTGCGCCCACTGGGGAGGACCGCTGATTCCCCCCTCCTGCGAGGTCGCGGCAAACACCGCCCGGATCCCCGCCGGTCCATGGCCTACCCACCCTTCGAATTCGAGAGGGGCATCACACCCTGAACCGGCCGGGATCCCACGAAAGATCCACCAGACCTTGCGGCGCCCAGGCGTTTCCCTTCCGGCATGACCTGTTGCGGGTTCGGGAAGAGGATGCTCCTTCCAGACCAGCAACCCGCTCCATCCGCGAGGTACTCCAGGCTGGCCATCGACCGTGACGTACCAGGCCCCCTCGTCGGCATCGAACGCCACGGTTTCTTCGGGGAGATCCTGGGGCCGGCCACGGCCTTCCGCCCCGCCAGGGAACCACGGCAACCGGGCCAGGACCGCCATCCAGCGACCGGCCTCGGCGGCAAGAACCGTTTCCCCAGTGCCATCCGACGGCCCCCCCAGCCCGCCCACCGGCACCAGAAAACCGGCGAGCAACACGAGCAGGCCGCCGCCCCACCACCACCATGCAGAGGAAAGACG
>CAZKPI010000129.1:5916-10135 GCA_964554555.1 uncultured bacterium | reverse complement strand
AGCCGCGGCCAGGCGCTCCACGTCGCCGGGGACGGCGGCCGGCCGGCGGCGCTGGCGGAGGGCCCCGTTCCGCACCGAGGCGAACAGGTAGGCCGAGGGATTGGCGACGGCGGCCATCGCCTCCGGGGTCTCGACCCAGGGCAGGAAGGCATCCTGGATGTGGTCTTCGGCGGCCTGGCCGTCGAGGCCGAAGGCCCGCACCAGGTAGGCCTGGAGCCGCGGCGCGAACTCCTCGTAGAGCCGCCGGAACCCTTCCCGCGGGTTCCGTCGATACAGGTCCATGATTTCCGGTGGATTCATCTTCGGGTGCGTTTCCTTCACCCGTAAGATACACGCGCCCGCCCGGATTATTTACCGTGCGCGAAGATTTTTTCGCCCAGGGGAACTCGTTCGCCAAGGACAAAAGGAACCCGTGCCTCGCCTGCCCGTCCTTCGATGCCAGGTGAAGATCGCTTGCGGATGGACTCTTGTTCTCAGCCAGAAGCAAGAACGACCCGGGAATCGTGATGGTTCTGGGAAAGACCGTCAGAACATCGCGTCCGGAGCCGAGACGGGGGTCCGCCCCTGTGGTGGACGCAGGATGGCTGGAAGCCGTTCCGAGGCATCCCCGTTGGTCTTCATCCCGAAGCCTGGGGGACGACGGCGGGATTGTCGGAGGGGTGAGGTTTGGCGTATGTTTCCCGGAGGGGCGATCTGCCGGCCGCCACATCGCCGTCGGCGATTCCGCGGCCGGGGAGGCGGCGGTGTTTTCCTGGCTTGGCTTCCTCAACCCGGCGCTGGCCTTGGTCTTCCCTTCACCGGCCGGCCCGGCGGGGCCCTGATGGCCGGAGGCGGGGTGACGGTCTCGCCCAACGACAGCCGCGACCCCCGGAGCGTGGTGGGCGTCTGACTGGCAGGGGGCAGGCGGCCGCCCGCCCGGACAGGCCAACCAGGTCGGGGCCGCGCAAGGGGGCGACAGAACATGGACCATCAACCGAGGACTGGACGCATGGATATCAAAGGAACCCCGGAAGATTTCGAGGCGGTTCTCGATGCCGGGTATCTGGTCCGCTACTGGGCCTGCAACCGGCTCCTGCAGGCGAACGGCCTGTCCCTGGAGATCACCGACCTGCGGGGGGTGTTTTCGCAGATCGCGGCCGAAGCCGAACCGATGACCGACGCGGCCCGCCGGCGACTGACCAAGGCGCGGCAGGACCTGGTACAGGCCATCCGCTGGCTGGTGGGGCCCCGCGAGTATGCCGGCCTGACGGCCGCAGAGATCAACAGCCGGTTCGTCGATGCCTGTTTCCGGATTTCGCGGAAGCCCGACCTGGCCCTGCTCACCGAATTGACGAGCCGGGGGGCTGACGTTCGGGCCCACGACGAAGCAGGGATCCCGGCCTTCTTTCATGCCACCCGGGTCTACGACCGCGAGGTCATGGCCTTTTTCCTCGAGCGGGGCGCCGACCTCAACGAGAGGATCACGTTCACCGACGGGACCACCTCGACGGTCTGGCTGGAGAAGGCGGGCTACGCCGGGATCGAGGATCTGCGGCTGATGCTCGCGCACGGCGCCCGGATCACCGACCGTGACTCGGCCGGGAACACGGCTTTGATGCGGTATTGCGAGGGGAACCCCACCCGCGGGGGGGTGGCCCTCCTGCTCGAGGCCGGCGCGGAGGCGGCCGCGGTGAATGCCGAGGGGAACTCGGCCCTGCACCTGATCGCGCGCACCGGGGCCGACGGCGCGGCGGCGGGCCTGCTGGTGACCGCCGGGGCCGAGGTGAACCGGCGCAACGGCCAGGGCGACACCCCCCTGCACCTCAACTCCCGGTTCACGCTGGCCGGTGACGAGACGATCGCCGCCGCCCTGCTCGAGCACGGCGCCGACCCCGACCTCGTCACGCCCGAGGGCGACACCCCGCTCCTGCTGGCGGCCCGCTGTGAGAAAGAGCGGGTGGTCAGGGTTCTGGTGGAACGGGGCGCCCGCCGCGACATCCGCGACGCGAAGGGCAAGACCGCCTACGAAATCGCGCTGGAAAAAGGGTTCGTGGCCATCGCCCGCCACCTCGACCCGCGCGCCGCCGCCGACCACGCGGCGCTGGCCGCCGCCGCCGGGCTCGACACCATCAAGGTGCAGATCATCGCCCGCCTGCAGGCCGGGGGCCGGATCACCCGGGGGAACAAGGAGGGCTATTCGGTGTTCCGGTGGCACGACGGGGCTTTCCGGGACGAATGGTTCGAAAACGGCGCCCCGCCCCCGGACGTGTCGGTGTTCCCCACCGAGGCCGCCGCCCTCGCGCACCTGTATGCCGCCCACCGCACCTACGCCGACGACGAGACCGAGATCTCGGTCTACCAGCGGATCCTTGGCTCCCTGGGCCGTTGACCACACGGGACACCCCTGGTCACAGATGGCCCCCTGAGGATTGGATCAGCGTTCCAGGCGCTCTCCCAGTTTGTTCAGGAACACCAGATACACGGGGAAGAGCAGGATGGCAAAGGGGAAGTTGAAAGCCAGCCAGGTGGCACCGGTCAGCAGGAAGGCCGCGAGATACCGGAACAGCATGCCCAGGTTCCGGCCGCGGACCCGGATCAGGCCGACCAGGATCATCAGGGCGCCGAAGCCCATGATCCCCTGACCGATCGTCGAAAGCAGGTTTGGCTGGCCGGGCCCGACGGCATAGACGATCAGCCCGATCACGCACCAGCCGCACCCGTGATCGATGGTGTGGTCGCGGGGGGCCTGAGGGGAGGCCGGCGGGGCGGGGGAAGCGGTCATCGCTGATTCCCTTTCCGGACTGTGACGGAGGATCGTCCGGTCACATCTCTCTGCGCACGGGCTGGAGGACTACTCGCCGGCGGTCGGAGGGACCGCCTTCCCCGCTGGCGCGGCCGGCCGGTTCTTCACCAGATCGTCGGCCTCGGCCAGCATGCCGGCGGCGAAGGCGGCCAGCCCCTTGTCGAAGCCAACCTTCACGACGTCGTGGAATTCGCGCAGGAAATCCTGCTCCTGGTCGGCCACGAACGCCGCCAGCTCCTTCTCGTCGAGGGAGCGATACAGGAAGGCGAGCTGGACGAGGGTCTGCTGGGGCAGGTTGGGGGTCAACTGGGCCAGTGCCTCCTCCTCCATCTTCTTCAACGCCTCCTCGCCCTTTCGCAAGGAGGGGGGAACCAGCCGATCGAACACCCGGAACGAGGTGCCCAGAATTTGGGCGGTGGTCTGCCGTGACTGCTCGCTGAGGCCCACGGTGCGGTCGAGTTTCTCCAGGAGGGCGGCACGGGAGGCGGGCAACGGCCTGGCGGCCAGCTCCTCGGCGAAGGCCTGCAGGCGACCGTAGTCTTCAGGGTTGGCCAGTTCCTTTTCGAGTTCGGTGAGCCGCTTGGGGAAAGGCTCCTGATACCAGTTCCGGAGCCGCTCGAGCTTGGCCGCCCCGAGCCGGCCTTCCAGTTCGGCGCGGACGAGGTTCACAAACCCCGAGCGCTCAAACCCCTTGAACACCACCCGTTCGAGCTCGCTGGCGCCCAGCCCCTCGATGGGCGGCCCCTGCTGTTGGACCATCTGGAGGCCGGCGAGGAACATGCGCGGCATGTTCTCGATGTCCTGCCGGACCCGGGTGACCTCCATCACCTCGTCGACGAAGCTCCGCTCCTGCGCGGTGACCGGAGCGGCCCCCACCAGGACGGCGGCGGCAAGCAGGAGGACGGCAAACCAAACAGGCCGGAAACGCTTCATGGGGTTTCTCCTTCCTGGCAGTACCCGCCGGGACCAGGTCACACCGGGGCGCCTGTCAGCCAAAGAACGCGGGCACCAAAGTACCAGTATGATATTTTGTACGCTTTGCCGCTCAATAACACCCCAGGGCCGGGGTCAGGGCATCCCGGCCGGGGCCAGGCAGGCCGCGATCTCCGCCTGCCGCGCGGCGGGCAGGCCGCCTTCGCAGAAGGCCCGGAACCGGAGGGCGGCGAGCACCCGGTCGGTCACCTCCCGGTTGCCGGCCTGGGCGGCCGCCCGCCAGGCCCGCAGGATGCCGGTATCCCCCGCCTCGATGGCCGGCCGGAGGGCGGCAGTCTCGGAACGCTGGAAGAACCCGACCAGCAGGTCATCCCAGAGGGAATCGGCCGCCCAGGCCAGGTCGTGATAGCCGGCGAGCAGGCCGGCCGAATCCTTGGGGAAGAAGATGGCCAGGCCGTTGGCATGAAAGCCGCGCCGGGCAGGCCGGGCCTCGCGCAGACCGGA
>CAZKPI010000129.1:0-5900 GCA_964554555.1 uncultured bacterium | reverse complement strand
TCCCGGCCCGGCCATCGTCGGCGCTGGTGGCCGTGCTGGCGAGGATCGCCCCGGCGAGGGCGGCCCGGGCCCGATCGACCAGCCCGTGCAGGCCGGCGTCGGAGGAGGCGGCCCGCAGGCGGGCGAGCAGGTCGGCCAGGTCGACGTTGGCGGAGGTCGAGAACCGCTGGACGGTCCGGACCGCCTCGCCGAGCGGCGCGTCGTCACCGCCGGCCTGGAGCCGGGCGCACAGGTCGTCGAGGGCGGCCTTGACGGCCGGCAGTTTCGCGCAGTCGATGGCCGACTGCGTGGTGTCCAGGATGCGGCCGGGCCGCCCGGGGTGGGTCATGTCCTCCCACGGGTCCGAGGGCTCGTAGGTCGCGTAGAAGTTGCCGTACTGCTGGACGATCAGCCGGCAGAAGTCGGCGGGGGTCGTGGCCGGCGTCACCCGCCCGAGGATGGACGTGTAGGGATACCCCTCGATGGGTTCGACCTCCTCGGAGGCCACCACGAAATCGACCGACCGGTGGACCGCCCAGGCCACTTCCATCATCTGCATCAGACAGGCGTCCATGGCCAGGATGTCGAGATTGCGGCCGAGGAACCCCTTGATGTCGGCCATGGCCGCGCCGAGCTGATTCGTGGTGATGTGGTTCCCCGACTCGTCGTCGTAGGAGATGCCCTTCCCGGGATGCGTCTTCCAGCCGGAGCCGTGGTTCCACACGACGAGGGCGTAATGGCGGGCCGGGAAGGCGGCCGCCATGTCCTTGACGAATTGTACCAGGAGCCGGGGATCGCCCATGTCGACCTCGCCCAGCTCCCGGATCGGCCGCACCTGGTTTTTTTCGATGAAGTTGATCGCCGCGGGCCCCTGGAACCGGTCGAACAGGGTGACGATGTTCAGATGGCCGTTGGAGCCGACGGCCGCCATCTCCTGGTGGTCGTCCAGGCCGTGGTCGTCGAGGTTGTTGTCGGCGCAGACGTACACGAGGAACGTCCAATCCTTCACCGGGGCGGCGGCAAGGGCGGAAGTCACCGGCCAGCAGAAGGCCGCCAGCACGGCAAGAACAAGGGGCCAGATGAAACGTCGGGTCATGGCATCGATCCTGTTGGCAAGGGATTTGATTTCCTCCACGATACCGCCGGGACCGCCCCCTGGCAAGGCCTTTCGGCTGATCGCGGCCAGGCCCGCCCGATCCCATGGTCCCGCCCCGATCGGCCGTTTCCCGCCGCCCCCGCTGACCGATGGCCGGCCTCTTTCGGAAACGGGACCGCGGCCATGGCATCCCTGGGTTGACGGGGAAGAGGAAACATGGGAGAAAGAGGACAGCCCCCCCTGGGAAGGGAAAGGAATCGGCCGCCATGAGCAACGACCTGCCGCCCCGACCGGCCGCGGAACCGCCAGTGGTCCGGCCGCGGCCGGAGACACGGGACCGGCCCCCGCTTCCTCAGCCTTCGAACCGCCAGGGACCGCACCGTCGGCGCCGGCACCGTCTTCAACCGGTTCGGCCGTCCTGCCGCCCGTCCCCGGTTCCCCCCAAGGCCGCGGCTTTTCCTCTGGCCCCGCGCCTGGCTGGCCTGACAGCGGGCCTGGGCGCCGGCGGGTCGTCCGTCCCCGCCTCTTCCGGCCGTCCCCGAATTCCCCCGCGACGGTTTTCCCTCCCGGCTTTCCCCGGCCGTCTGGCCCTCCTGGCGATCGTCGGGGTGCTGATCATGACCGCCGCTTTGACGGGCGGCCCCGACGAGGAATCTGTCTCTGAGCTGGTCGGGGCCATCGAACGGGGAAAGCCCGACCAGGTGGCCGCCTTGCTCGCCAAAGGGGCATCCGCCGCGGCGGCTGACCGGCAGGGCTGGACTCCCCTGCATTTCGCGGCGCGCGGAACATCGGCCGCCATCGTGCGCCTTCTGCTTCAGCACGGCGCCGATCCCGAAGCCCGGGACCGGTTCGGAACGACCCCCCGGATGGTCGCGGAAGCTCCCGGCCTGTTCAAGTGGCACCCCCCGCGCCGCGCCTGGTCGGACTCCGTCCCGGACGTGCAGGCCGCCTTGGGCATGACCCTCGGTCGTCCCCGGGAACGCGATGCCTTCGGCCAGACCGTGGACGACCTGCAAAGGCACGAGAACCGGCATTGGCAGTCCTAGCATGACCACCAGCGGTTCCTGTTCGGCTGGACCCGTGACCAGTGGCGTTGGCGGGCCCTCCCCCTGGCCCTTCTGGCGGGCATGTTCGTTGAGGGGTTCCGCCGGTGGTGCCTCTCCGACTGACACCAGGCGCCGCCCCCCAGGCGGGAAGCCGGTCACCGCATCCATGGCCCCGCCCGGGCCGGCCTTCCCGGCGGCACCGCTCAGGTCCCGCTCAGGCCGCCCCTGGAGCCTGAGCGGTCAATCCCGGCTGGCTCCGTGGACCTGGCAAAAGACCTCCAGGCCGTCCGGTGATTCGGCGGTCAGGTAAGGGGTTTGGCAGGAGGGGCACCGGGTGAAGAAGGAGAGATCCTCCCCCGCCGGAAGGCGGTCGGCAAACGATGTCCGGACGTCCGGGTCGGCCAGGAGCCGGGCCAGGACTTCCGCCTGGTTGTCCGGCGTGATCGGCGGAAGCATGTCAGGATGGCGGATGTTGAACTCCCCGATCATCCCGGAAAACGCCCACCGGTTCGCCCGGCAGGCGAGGTCCGGGGAGTAGTTGGCCGTGGACCGGCAACTGGGCAGGACAAGGGTGATTCCCATGTAGAGGGTGAGAAACGCGGCCACCCCCAGGGCCCACCCGCGGCGGGACCGGGCTCCGGGGAAGGCGGCCGGGAAGGTTCTGACCGCACGCGATGGCAGGAAGTTCTTACCGGACATTGCCCGGATTTTACCAGAATCACGGCCGCCCCGCCTCTTTTCCCCGCCGCGGATCCTGGAAAGAGCCCCGCCGCGGGATCATGGCCGCATCGGGCAAACCATGCCAACGCAGGAACGGAGGATCTTGTACCAGGGACTCAGAGGAAATTCGACGTCGGGTGCCTATCGGGGCGGTTGACCGGACTGCCTGCCGGATGCTAGGCTGATTCTGTCCGCGAGTGATAGCATGGCAAGGAGGAAATCAATGAACAAGAGAATCCTGGTCCTGGCTCTCGGGTTCCTGGCGATGGTGGGCGTCGCCCTGGCCGACGAGATGAGCGCTTTCCTGAAGGTCACCAACTACCATGACTCGATGAAGAGGACCACGGCCACCCTCGAAAAGCTCTTCATGGAGGACCAGCTCGAGTTCACCGGCGAAGGACGGAAGGGGTACATCGAGGCCTGGAAGACCTGCCAAAGCAGTTTGCGCTACCCCGACAACAGTGGTTCCCTGCACTACCTGGCTGTTATCAACGCCCGGGAAGCCTTGGCCAAAGCCATCGATGCCCTGGACACCCTCGTCTATGACCAGCTGGTGAAGTTCAAGACCCCGGCCGCCAAAGCCCTCTACCGCCAGGTCCTCAAGGACCTGCGCATCGCCCTTTCCTGCCTGTAACCAGACGACATCGTTTCCCCGGAGGTTTCGTCACGGAAAAAACCTGACGAAACCTGCCCGGTCCGCCGCGGGATGTTCCTGCCTCCGGCCGGAGGCAGGAATATTCCGCGGCTCCGGTTCTTCGCCCCCGGCGGCCAGAAAGAGGGCGGGAAGCACCACCAGGTCGCCGATGATGCCCAGCACCACGATGGCGGCGCCGATGCCGCCAAAGTAGCGGAAGGGCTTGAAGTCACTGCAGACAAAGATCGCGTTGCCCAGCCCCAACAGCATGGCCGAGGCCAGCACGGGGTGGAACAGCTGGTCGAGCACGTACCAGGTGCGGCGCACGCGACTGCGCCGCCGCCGCTCGCGGTAGCAGGTCAGCATGTGGAGCGTGTCGTCAACGACGAGCCCGCTCATCACACAGCCCACCACCCCCGTCGAGGGGTTGAGCGGCACCCCGGCGAGATGGGCCAGGATGTAAGCGCCGAGGATGGGCAGGAAGTTGACGAGCAGAGCGAAGAACGACAGGCGCACACTGCGGAAGACGGCCAGGAAGGTGGCGGCGATCATCGCCAGGGCGGCCCCGAACGACCACCAGATGTTCTGCAGGATCAGCCTCTGCATCTGGGCGTTGAGATAGATTTCGCCGGTCAGCCGTGCCGTGAGCCCGGCCGGCAGAAGGCCGGCGGCGGCCGAGCCGATGGCTTTGGCCGCGTCAAGGATCTCGCGGTCGTCCGAGCTGGACACCCCGATCTTGATGGTCAGCCGCTTCTTGTCAGGGCTGACGAAGAAGCCGGTCATGCCGCGGCTGGCATAGAAGCTGACGATCGACTCGATGAACTCGGCCGATTCGGGAATGGCCGGTTCTGACGAAAACCGGCCGGTGAAGTCGCGCACGAGGTCGACGACCGAGAAGGCGGCGTTGACCCCCGGCGTCTGCCGGACCCGCTCCTGTACTTGTTCCACGGCCCGCAGGCCGTCGGCCGTCAGCACGGCCGGACCGTCGATCATCAGGTCGATGGTATAGGGACCGCCGAACCGCTCGCCGACGAACCGGAAGGCCGCGATCAGGGGGTCGTGCTCCGGAAAGGTGTCCTCGAGGCCGTTGCGGCGCGCCAGCGAGGTCGAGGCGTACAGGCAGGCGAGGCCGGCGACGCCGGTCGCCGCCAGCACCAGCGCCGTGTGCCGGAAGACGAACCGCATCAGCCGCCGCTTCACGCCGCGGAACCGGACGGTTCCCGTGTCGGCGACGGAAAAATTGGGTTTGTACAACTTCAGAAATGCGAACACAAACCCGAAGATCACGCCGTAGGAAAGGAAGCAGGCCAGCGAGGTGTAGACGGAGAACAATTGAATGTTCCGCGACGGGTTCGAGGACAGGGCGAAGAACCCGATCAGCGTGGTGAGCATGTTGATCAGGCAGGGCCAGGCCAGGTGGCGGAAGGTTCGCTCGTGCAGTTCGGCGTAGGAGCGGTCGGGCGTTTCCCCGGCCACGAAGTGGCTGAGGATGAAGATGATCTCGTTGAACGAGACGACCAGTGCGAACGGGATGATGGGCGCGGTGAACAGATTGATGCCGTGGCCGCGCAGGAAATAGACGGCGAAGGTGAGCACGGCCGGGATCAGCACCGCCAGCACGATCATCACCAGAATGCCCAGATCGGGGAAGCAGATCCAGGCCAGCACCGCGCAGGCGAGGGCGCTGACCGTCAGAAAGACCCGGTTGTTGCGCTCGACCGAGGCCATGAACCGGTCCTTGAACCACGGGAAGCCGAACACGTGGTGGGGGCGGGCCCCGAACAGCGCAGGCCGCAGAGCCTCGATGCCGGCGCACAGGTCCTTCTGCCAGTCGGGCCACCGCGTGTCGGGCACGATCAGCACCGCCACGGCCTTCCCGTCGCGCGCCAGCACCCTTCCCCGGAACACCGTGTCGCTGGCCACCAGCGCTTCGAGGTTGCGCAGGCGGTGGGCGGTGAGGTATTTCGCGAACTTCTCCCGGTCGGGGATGGAGCGGAACAGGTCGATCAGCGAAAACATCCGCTTGACCTGGGGCAGGCGGTGCAGGGCGTCGGTCACGTCCTTCAGGTGCAGGATGGTCTCGCGCCCGAGGTCGGGGACCTCCCAGGCCAGGACGATGCTCCGCTCCTCGTCGAACGAGGCCTGGAACTGCCGGTAGACGGCCAGTTCGACCGGATCGGTGATCGTCGACTCGATCTCGTTTTCGGTATGGATGTGCGTGAACGCCCCGAACGACAGCAGGAACGCCCCGACGAACGCCCCGATCACCGCCCCGGGGAACCGCACCACCCCGCGGTAGACCCACCCGACCGCCGTCTGCCAGATCATGCCGGTACCTGGTGCCGCCATACGTTTTTTGTCACCAGCCTGCCATGCGGATTACCCAGGGCAAGGCGTCCCCGGGAAGAACCCGGTGAAGGGGGCT
>CAZKPI010000128.1:0-10150 GCA_964554555.1 uncultured bacterium | reverse complement strand
CGACGACCCCCGGGTGATTCCCTCCCTGCGGTTCAGGCCGGCCCCCCCCACACCGCCCCGCGGCTGGCCAACGGGACGGGAGGCGAAGGCCCCCTCCCCCACCCTGCCGGCGAACCGCCCCGACGCTTGAATTCATGCGGGAGGGGAGGGGTGTTTCCTTGACACTCCCGGGGGCATCTGTTACCCTCAGCCTCCAGGCATGCATGGATGTGATCCCTTCTGTTCCCTTCCCGAGGGAGGCTCCCCCCCCGGACCCCGGCATTCCATGAAGGCGAGGCGGACATGACCGACCTTCTCCGGAAACTGACCCTCCTGGCCTTCCTGCTCGTCGCCCTGCTGGTGGGGCTGATCGTCCGCGACCATTTCAACATCCCCTCCCGGCACCTGACCATCTTCTACACCTCGAACCTGCGCGGCCAGATCAACCCCTTTGCCGCCCAGGTCCAGGACCGCCAGCTGGAAAAGGCGGGCGGCATGGCCTTCATCCGCGGCCTGATCGACGACACCATCCGCCGCTTCCAGCTCGACCCCGAGTATGTCCTGCTGGTCGACACGGGCGACGCCCTGTTCGGGTCGGCCGAGGCCTCCCTGACCCTGGGTGAGGTCCCTCTCGACCTGATGACCAAGATGGGCTACGCCGCCATGGCGGTGGGCAACATGGAGTTCGAGCTGGGCTTCGACACCCTGCGAAGCCTCGCGCAGAACCAGCGGGTGCCCATGCTCGCCTGCAACTACCGCGATCTGAAGGCCCCCCTGGGCAACACCTTCCTGCCCACCCTGATGGTCCGCAAGGGGCCGCACCAGATCGGGCTGATCGGGCTGGGGCACGCCGAGCTGGCCCGCAACACCCGCCAGGAGAACATCCTGCAGGTCGAGGTCACCGACCTGCGCACCTCGGTCCAGCGCGCGGCGGCCCAATTGAAACTGCAGGGGGCGGAACTGATCATCCTGCTCAGCCACCACCCGGCCCTCGACACCCGCACCGACCTGGCCGAGTCCTTCCCCGACATCGACATCGTCATCGGCGACATGATCGGCCCCCACTACCCCACCCCGCCCACCCGGCCGGTTCTCTGCCAGACGGCTCCGGCGCGCGGGGCCGGCATCGGGATGGTCAAGATCCCCTACATCGGGAACGCCTGGCAGCCGGCGCGCGCCTTCCATTCCATCCTGACCGTCGATGCCGCCCAGGTTCCCCCTTCGCCCGGCCTGATCGAGGAGATCGCCCGGGTCGAGACCCGGATCGAGTCCCTGCTCGAGGAGGTGGTGGCCCGCGCGGTCGGCGATTTCCGGCGCACCTACGAGGGGGAGTCGACGATGGGCAACCTGGTGGCGGATGCCATGCGGGTGGCGGCCCAGTCCGAGATCGCCTTCCAGAACTCGGGCGGCATCAAGAGTTCGTTCGCCTCCGGGGCGATCTCCCTGCGCGATCTCTACGACGCCCTGCCCTTCGAGAATTCCATCGTCAAGATGAAACTGCAGGGCTGGCAGATCGAGAACCTCGTCGAGGAGAGCCTGAGCGAACGCGGCACCTTCCTGCAGACCTCCGGCCTCCGCTGTACCTACTGCGGCAAGAACCCCCCCGGGTTCCGGCTCGTGCAGATCAGCGTGGGCGACGACCCGCTCGAGTTCGACCGCTGGTACTGGGTGGCCGTCAACGACTTCATGCTCTCCACCCCGGTGTCCTGGCCCGAACTGGCCCAGGGCAAGGAGCGGGTGGTGGTGGGTCTCCTGCGGGAAAGCCTGAAGAACCATCTCGAGGAACAGCAGACCGTCCTCCCCTCGCCTGAACCCCGGTTCATCGACATCGGCGACCGCGACGAGACCCTCCGTTTCCAGGCCCTTTCCTTTGAAATGGCCAGCCTGAGCACCCCTCTCGCCAACGACGGGACCCCCGGTTCCCCCCTCGGCCGCCTGATCGCGGACGTCCTGCGCACCGAGACCGACTCCGATTTCAGCCTTCTCCCCCTGTCCCTGCTGAAGGTGGTCGGCGACCCGCTCGAGGTGCTCACCCCCGGCCGCCTGATCGCGGACCTGCCCGAATACCTGCCGGTCGAGACGGTCGACCTGCCCGGCGCCGCCGTCCAGCGCCTGCTCGAGGCCTCCCTGGCCTCGGGCGGCCAGCCCCTGTGCTTCTCCGGGTTCAGCGCGGAACTGCACGGAAGCCGGCTGGGGAAAATCTTCCCCTGGGAGGGGGATTTCGATCCGGCCAAGGTGTACAAGGTCGCCATCCCCGGCACGTTCGGGGAACGGGTGGCCGCCCCGGCCGGCGTGACCCTGCCCAAGAGCGTGCCATGGTTCACCGACCTGCGGCGCGTCCTGGTCAACGGGATCCGGCGGCGGGGCGGCAAGGTCGAGCTGAAGCAGGCCCTGTTCTGACCATGTTGCGCGCGGGTCTGAAGGGGAAGTTCCTGCTCTTCTTCCTCCTGATCCTGATCGTCCCCTTCTCGCTGTTCATGGCGATCTCCCTGCGGCGGGCAGACGACGCGGCCCGGCAGGACTTCCGGCGCCGCCTCGACTATGCGGGGAGTCTGTTCCGGGCCACCCTCTCGGAAGTCATGAACGGCCTGCGGTCGAAGGTGAAGACCCTGGCCGACTTCGACTTCTACCTGGCGGCCAAGGACGGCTTCAGCGCTTCGACCACCCTGCCCCTGATGCAGGACCGTCTGCCCCGGCTCGGGGTCGATTATCTGGCGCTGGTCAGCAACGGCTCCACCGTTCTGCTCGAGGAGGGCACCCCCCCCACCGACGCCCTGGAGAAGATCATCCCCGCTGTCTGTCATGCCCCGCTGACCAAGAACCTCTTCATCCTCGACAACGAACCGTGGGTGTTCGCGGCCGCCGAAATCACCAAATTGCGCCAGGCCGACAAGGTGCACGTGGTCGTCGCCCTCCAGCTCCCCCGTGATTTCGCCGACCCCCTCAAATCGCTGACCGGCGCCGAGTTCAGCCTGCTGTATGCCAACCAGCGGGTGCTGACCAGCCTGATGGATATCTACATGAAGCGGATGGTGGCCACCCCGGCCGACCAGCCCGACGTGCGGCAGGGAACCATCCAGGTGCTCGGCCGCACCCATTCGTTCGTCCGCGAAGAGGCCCTGCCGGGGCAGATCTCGGAGAGCATCCAGCTCGAGATCACCCTCCCCGAATCGGAATTCCTGGAGCTGGGGCGGCGGCTCCAGCGCGACCTGATCTGGTTCGGCGGCCTGGGGATCATCCTCGCCCTGGTCACCGGTTCCCTGCTCTATCTGCACATCGGCACCCCCATCAGCCAGCTGGCCGAGATCACCACCCGCGTGGCCGGCGGCGATTTCGCCATCGACCTCACCTCGGACCGGGGCGACGAGATCGGCCTTCTGCACCGGAATTTCACCGCCATGGTGAGAAGCATCCGCGACGAACAGGAACAGAAAAAGCGCCGCATGCACGAACTGCACACCCTGTTCGAGATCAGCAACGCGGTCAATTTCATCACCGACTCCGAGGAACTGCTCAAGTTCGTGCTCACCCACGCCGTCGAAATCCTGGGGGCCGAGCGCGGGTCGATCATGCTGCTCGATGACCAGACCGACGAACTGGTCGTCCGCACCGTATTCGGAGGCCGGTATCACCTGCTGTCCTCGACCCCGGTCAAGCTCGGGCACGGCATCTGCGGCCTGGTCGCCAAGGAGGGGAAGGGCCGCATCTGCAACGCCGGGTTCCGCGACGCCGAGTTCCGCAACTTCGGCAGTATCCTGCCGGTGGAGGACATCCGCACCCTCCTGTGTTCCCCGCTGAAATTCAAGAACGGCACCACCGGGGTCATCAACATCGTCAACAAGCGCGACGGGGCCGAATTCGGCGAAAACGACCTGTCGCTCCTCAACCTGATCGCCTCGCAGGCGGCCGTCACCATCGTCAACAACAAACTCTACGAACTGTCGATCACCGACGGCCTGACCCGGCTGTATGTCCACCGCTATTTCCTGGCCAGGCTGTCCGAGGAACTTCTGCGCGCCCGCCGCTATGGGCTGAAGCTGTCGCTGATCATGATCGACATCGACAACTTCAAGCACTTCAACGATACCTACGGCCACCAGGTGGGAGACCAGGTCCTGCAAAGGGTCGCCCTCGCCATCCGCGACACGATCCGGATCGGCATCGACATCCCCTGCCGCTACGGGGGCGAGGAGATGTCGATCATCCTGCCTGAGACCCGGTCAGAGGAGGCGTTCCACACCGCCGAACGTATCCGGGAATCGATCGCCGCCCTCACCATCAGCCACCCGCTCGGCGACCTGCGCATCACCTGCAGTCTGGGGGTGGCTTCCTATCCCGGCGACGCGCACGACCGCGATTCCCTGGTGATGATGGCCGACCGGGCCATGTACGCCAGCAAGCACCACGGGAAGAACCGGACGACCCCGGCCGACCGCCTGGAGGCCGACGACCCCGCGCCGCGCCGGCCCCCGGTCGCCGACTGACCTTCCTTTTCACACGACGACCATGCAACTCTGGTGGGGCCCCCTGCTGATGGCCTTCTGCCACCTTCTGCGCAGTACCGACCTGTTCTTCCGGGTCGGCGCCATCACCGCCCTGCCGGTGACCGTTTTGATCATGTGGGAACACCTGATCAACACCGTCGTCCTTCTGCCGGTGATCTGGCGCTTCCGGTCACGGTATGGCCAGGTGACCTGGCAGGAATGGGCCCTGTTCCTGCTCATCGGGTGGGGGGCCTCCGCGGGCGGGATCCTCTGCTTCACCCAGGCCTTCAAGTACATGAACCCCGCCCTGGTGATCCTTCTGCAGAAACTCCAGCCCCTGGTGACGATCACCCTGGGCATGGTCCTGCTGGGGGAGCGCTTCCGGCCCTCGTTCTACGGGTGGGCCGCCCTGGCCGTGGCGTCGTCGTATTTCGTCAGCTTCTCGCTGACCAACCCCTTTTCCGGGGACTGGACCCGGATCGGTACCGGAACGGTGTTCGCCCTGCTCGCCGTCTTTTTCTGGGGCTCAGGAACGGTGTGGGGGAAACTGCTCCTCCGGCGTCATGACCAGGTGTTCATCCTGGTCAACCGGTTCCTGCTGGGGTCGGTCTTCACGGTCGGACTGGCCTGGACGGTCAACCCGTCGCTGATGGCCGCCGAAGTCCTCTCGCCCGGCGGCGACATCCTGGGGAAGGTGCTGTACATGGCCCTCCTGCCGGGACTCCTGGCAACGGGCCTGTTCTATTTCGGCCTGGCCCGCATCAATGCCGCCGTGGCTTCGATCCTGGAACTGCTGTTTCCCCTCTCTTCGGTTCTGATCATGTGGGGATATTTCCACCAGCCTCTTGACGCGATCCAGATCGGGGCGGCCGTCCTGCTCTTCGTGTGCATGGGCCGGATCACCTCGCCCTCGATGCGCGACGCAAACGGGGACAAGGCCTCGCCGGAGGTGTAAGGGGTTCCGTTTCTCGGAGCGCCCCCCCTGCCACCACGGCACGCCGGTCCGGTCAGCCGGCTTTGGGGTACCCCCTGTCGCCGGGGGCGCCCGGCGCCCGCCGCGGACACCGCGGCCCGGGAAAGATCAGCGGGTGGGGGTGGCCAGCCCGGGAATGTCGTGTTCCGCCCCCACCAGCATTTGGTAGATTTGGTATTTTTTTTGATAGTCGGCGAGGGCGTTGAGCGTATCCATGGTCTGGGGGCCGCTTTCCCGCAGTTGGCGAACGTATTGTTCGTAGGCTTTCTGGTAGGCCAGGTGGGCCTGTTCGAGAGCATTGGCGGCGGCATCAGTGGCCAGTGCCGCCGGTGGGGCCGTCTGGGCCGGAACCGCCCCGCTGGCTCTGATCGGGGGGGGGGCGGAAGGGGCCGCCGGCGGGGGTAACGGGGCACGCTCCGTGCACCCGCCAAGGGCGACGGTCGTGAGGATCGCCAGGGTCAGAAAAACCCCGAACCGACGCATCGCGTGTCCCCTCCTGTACCGTTCTCATTATAGAAACCGGGACGCCGCCCGTCAAGCGCTCTCCCCATCTCAGGATCCGGGGGGATCGGGGATCGGCGGGGAATCACGTGAGGGTATGGCTTCCGGTCGAAAATGGCACTTGAATTTCCCCCCCGGCACAGAGTAAAATAGCGCGTCAAATTCACCCTCCCCGGAGGCGGATTTCGGATTGATTGGGCGGAGGAACCACCGGGTCCGACGCTGATCCACGATAAGGGAGCCCCGATGCGGGGGTCCTCCCACCCAGAGGTAAATACAGGAAAGGGGATAGCCACATGAAGGTCATCATCAACAAGGGAACGATTTTCTTTCAAGGCAAATTCCAACAGCTGGGCAGGATGGTCCTCGACAAGGGCAAGATCGTTGAGATCACCCTGGCCTCGGCCAAGGTGAAGAAGGCCAAGAGCGACCACAAGGACAAAAGCGAAGCCAGCGCCCAGACCATCGATGCCGACGGAAAATTCGTCCTCCCCGGGATGATCGACGCCCACACCCACCTCGGCCTGGAGGAGGAAGGGGTGGGCTGGACCGACGCCGACCTCAATGAGTCGTTCGGTCTGGTGACCCCCCACGTGCGCGCCTTCGACGCCGTCAAGATGCGCGACCGGGCGTTCAAAGATGCCCTGGCCGGCGGCATCACCACCTGCATGGTGACCCCCGGCTCGGCCAACCCGATCGGCGGCCAGTGCTGTATCCTGAAGATGACCGGCAACGTCGTCGAGGAGGCCGTGGTCAAAGAAAGCTCGGGCATGAAATTCGCCTTCGGCGAGAACCCCAAGAAGGTGTACGGCGACCAGAAGCAGTTCCCCTGCACCCGCATGGGTACTGCCGCCGTCATCCGCGAGTGGCTGATGAAGGCCCAGGATTACGCCAAGAAGAAGAAGTCCAAGGATTTCAAGGAGCGGGAGATCAAGCTGGAAGCCCTGATGCCCCTGCTGGAAGGCAAGATCCAGGCCCGGGCCCACGCCCACATGGCCGACGACATCATCACCGCCTACCGCATCGCCCAGGAGTTCAACCTCGATTTGGTCATCGACCACTGCACCGAAGGCCACCTGATCGCCAAGGAACTTGGCCGCTGGAAGGCCAAGGCCGTGGTCGGCCCCACCTTCTCGAGCCGCTGTAAGCCCGAACTTCGCCACAAGACCTTCGACACCGTCCGCCTGCTTCTCGATGAGGGCTGTCAGGTGGCCATCACCACTGACCACCCCGTCATCCCCATCGAGGGCCTGTCGTTGTGCGCCGCCCTCTGCGTGCGCCACGGCCTCGAGGAGGAACGGGCGGTCAAAGCCGTCACCGAATACCCCGCCGCCATCCTCGGGCTCGACAAGAAGCTGGGCAAACTGGAAGTCGGGTTCGACGCCGATGTGGTCGTCTGGAACGGCCACCCCCTCGACGTGCGGTCCACGGTTGACGTTGCCTTCATCGACGGCAAGAAAGTCCTCTGACACCCGACCGCCGTGGAAGGCGCAGTGGGCCGCGGGCACCAGGATGGCGCATCCGCCGCGGACCCTTCCGGCGCCAGTGCGCAGAGGGGAGGAATGAATGTCGATTCTGTTCGATAGTGTACGACTGTTCACCGCCGGGGCCTTCTTCCCGGGACAAAAAGTCCTGATCGAGAAGGGAAAGGTCGCGGCGGTCGGCTCGAAGGTCCTCAAGGCCGCCGATGTCAACATCGACGGCAAGGGGAAATTCCTGATGCCAGCCCTGATCGACGCCCACACCCACCTTGGGCTGTTCGAGACGGGCCGCCTGACCCCAGGCTCGGACATGGCCGAGGTGTTCCAGCCCATCACTCCGCATCTGCGGCCGCTCGACGGCATCAAGATGCGCGACCAGGCCCTCGACGACGCACGCCGTGCAGGGGTGGCGGTCTGCATGGTCTGCCCCGCCCCCACCAACCCCATCGCCGGCCAGTGTTCCATTTTGAAAACCAACGGCAACTCGGCCGACGTCGGGCTGATCGTCGAGCAGGCGGGAATCCTGGTGTGCTTCGGCGAGGAACCCAAGCACACCTACCACCAGCAGAAGAAGGCCCCCTCGACCCGCATGGGGATCGCCGCCCTCATCCGCGACACCCTGATGAAGGCCCAGGATTACGCCGAAGCCAAGGCCTCGAAGAAGGGCATCCGCGACCGGAACATCCAGTTCGAGGCGCTGATCCCCCTGCTCGAGGGGCGCGTGCCCATGCGTGCCCATGCCCACCGCCTCGAGGACATCATGTCAGCCGTCCGCATCGCCGAGGAGTTCAAGCTGAAGCTGATCCTCGAGCACGCCACCGAAGCCCACCTCATTGCCCCGATGCTGGCTCAGAAGGGCATCCCCGTGGTGCTGGGGCCCGCCCTGGTCCCCCACCTCCGGTTCGAACTGCGCGCCAAGACCTTTGAGAGCGCGGTGATTCTGATGAACGCCGGAGTCGAGGTGGCCCTCACCTGCGACTTCCCCGGCCTGCCCATCGAGTCCCTGCGCATCGTCGCCGCCATGGCCTGCCAGTACGGCCTCGACGAGAAGCGCGCGGTCAACGCCATCACCGAAGCCCCCGCCAGAATCCTTGGGATTCAGAACCGGTGCGGGCAGATCAAGAAAGGCTTCGATGCCGATCTGGCGCTGTTCTCGGGGCACCCCCTCGACATGCGCTCAAAGCTTGAGATGATGGTGGTCGACGGGGAGCTGTTCCAGTTCTGACCCCTCTCTCCGCCCAGCCGCGGACGACCTCCCGACCCCCGGTCCCTGCCCAAGGCGACCGGGGGTTGTCTTGACGAACCCGGGCCGCATCGGCCCCCCGCCCCGGCCGGCAAGAACGCCGCCGCCGCGGCCGGAGAACAGCGGCGAAGGCGGGATCGAACCCCGGCGGAAGGTCCCCCCGGCCAGGGGGCAGATTCCGCCGCCGGGGGAGGTTCCGCGCCGGCGGCCGGCCGGCCAGGGGGAAGCCCCGGCGACGCTCAGGCGCGCCGGTAGGGAATGGGATCGGTCAGGCCGGCCTGCCGGAAGCCTTTCAGCCGCAGGCGGCAGGAGTCGCAGGTGCCGCAGGCTACCCGCTCGCCCTGGTAACAGCTCCAGGTCAGCTCGAACGGCGTCTTCAGCGAGGCCCCGAGCCGGACGATCTCCTTCTTGCTGAGGTGCAGAAGCGGCGCCTCGATGGCGAGGGCGCGGCCCGCCGCGGTCCCGGTCTGCACGGCCCGGTTGAAGGCTTTGAGGAACGATTCGCGGCAGTCGGGGTAGCCCGAGGAGTCCGCCTCAACCGCCCCGATGAAGACGCGCCGGGCCCCGATCACCTCGGCCCAGGACACAGCCATGGCCAGAATGTTGGCGTTGCGGAAGGGGACGTAGGTGATGGGAATGCCCTTCCCCGCCTCGTCGGCGTCGGGGACGGCCAGGCGCGGGTCGGTCAGGGCACTGCCGCCGATCTGGGCGAAATGGCCCGCCTCGACGACCAGGGTGTGCTTCACCCGGAAATGGCGGGCCAGATCCCGGAAGGCCTTGAGTTCACGGCGTTCGGTGCGCTGGCCGTAGTTCAGGTGGAAGAGGGCGGGTTCGTAGGTTTGCGCGGCAATCGAGATGCAGACCGAGGAGTCCATGCCGCCGGAGGCGACGACAACGGCAAGCGGCCGGGAAGGAGCCCGGGGGCCGGACGGGACGAGGGGCTGGGCGGGCCTGGCCAGGGCCATGGCGTTATCTCCCTTCCTCGTCCGGGGCGAACTCGGCGACGTTGTCGGGGGTCTCCCAGATCTGAACCCGGGCCACGGTGACCCGGCCGTCAGCCACCCGCCGGGACAGCTCCCCATGGATGAGGCGGCAGAGGTTCTCGGCCGTGGGAACGGTTCCTTGCAGGAGGGGGGCTTCGTTCAGCATCCGGTGGTCGAGCTGTTCGCAGATTTCGCCCAGCGCCTTTTTCAGCAGGGAAAAGTCGAGGACCATGCCCTGTTCGTCGAGGCGGGCGGCGTGGTATGTCCGCCCAGGGTCACGCGCACATCCCAGTTGTGGCCGTGCAGGTTCCGGCATTTGCCGGGATGGTCGGGAAGGGTGTGGGCGGCGCTGAACGACTTTTCAACAGTGATTTGGTACATGCGGTGAGCTCTTTCCCGATTGAATGAGATGGCGTGGGGTGCCGGTCATTGGGCGGGAGGACGGCCAGGACCGGACGGGGGCGGCGCGGCCGGGCGGGCGGGCCCGGAATCCGGGGGACGACCCG
>CAZKPI010000127.1:0-10174 GCA_964554555.1 uncultured bacterium | reverse complement strand
GGGCGTCGCCCCCCCGCGGAGACACGCGGGAGGGGGCTGGACTTTCCGGCGCGGACTCATGGGCCAAGTCTACCCCACTCCCGTCCCTCCTTCCAGCCGGGAGGAACAAAACCGTGGCGCCTGGTCCTCCCGTCCGGTTCCGGCCAGGGCCGGGCGGCCACTCCGCCTTTTTCCTTGACTTATTGTAAAATCGACATTATGTTCTTGGTGTAGTTTTTACGCTTTAATGGAGGCGCTGATAGCGTTCCACCGCGGTTTCGAAGCCATCGGCGGATCGATCAGAAGTTGACCGCCTGAGGCCGCCCCCGGTCCGGCCTGGAACCGGGTTCCGCATCGGCCGCCCGCCCCCTCCTGGACATTCCGGAACACCGTAGCCCTGGCCGCCTGTCTCTCCCTCACCCTTGGAAAAATAGTCTGGTGCCAGGGTTTTGGGGTGTGGTAAGTACAAGGCATCCCTGTCGGTCCAGGAGGACGGTGTGGACGAGAAGGAAAAGGCCATCCGGGAGGCCCTGAAGGTGATTCCGGAAATGAAGACCCGGCACGGGGTCAAGCGGAACACCCAGGAGAACGACCCGCTGATGTTCGTGGGGGTCACCGAGACCGCGGCCATCAAGGACATCGCCCCGCTGGTCGAGCAGTATTTCGGGAAGGCGTACAAACCGCCAGGCGAGACCGCCTTCCTGATGAACCTGTTCGACCACTTCGTCAAGGAGGTGGGCGGGGTGCGGCGCGAGCAGACCCTGTTCCGCAAGGAGATCGGCAAGGGGCTGAACCTGTTCTGCGCGTTCTGGCCCTGGGCGTCCGACCCGACCAAGACCTCGGTGCGGATCGGCCTGCTGTGCGCCGAAGAGGACGAGGAGCGGGCCCTGGCCAAAACCCTGAAGGATGCCTTCCGGTAGGGGGGCGGGGGCGGCCCGGGCCGGGTCCTTCGCCTACGAGTTTCCCCGGCCGGCGGTCACGGTCGATGCCGTGGTGTTCGGCCTCGACGAGGAGGCCCTGAAGGTTTTGCTGATCGAGCGCGGGGTCGAGCCGTTCCTGGGCCAGGCCGCCCTGCCCGGCGGGTTCGTGCGGATGGACGAATCGCTGGAAGCGGCCGTCCGGCGCGAGCTGGCCGAGGAGGCGGGCCTGCGCGGCATCTTCCTCGAACAGCTCTACACCTTCGGGGAGGTCGACCGCGACCCGCGTGACCGGATCATCTCGGTGGCCTACTTCGGGCTGGTGAACATCCGCGACCACCGGGTGCGGGGGGCCACCGACGCCCGGGCCGCCGGCTGGCATGACGTGAAGCGTCTGCCGCCGCTGGCCTTCGACCATGCGGCGATCGTCCGCACGGCCCTGGTCCGTTTGCAGGGGAAGGTGCGGTACCAGCCGATCGGGTTCGAACTCCTGCCGGCCAAGTTCACCCTGACCCAGCTCCAGCACATGTACGAGACGATCCTCGGCCGGGAGCTGGACCGGCGCAACTTCCGCCGCAAAATCCTGGAGATGGGACTGCTTCAGGGCCTGCCCGAAAAACAAACCGGCGTGGCCCACCGGGCCGCGCAGTTGTTCCGGTTCGACCGGGAGGCCTACGAGGCCCTGACCCGGCGCGGCTTCAACTTCGAGATCTGACCGCGGCCGTCGCGGGGTTCGCCAAAGTTCACGGAGGGGGACATGCCATGAAGATGGGAAACTGGGTCTGGAGGCTGATCGCCGCCCTGGTCCTGGCGCCGGCGATGGGGCTGGCGGCAGGATCCGCGGGCGGCCAGGGACCGGCGGCAGGACCTGAGCCGGTCAAGGTGTTTCCCGCCTACGGCGGGTCCGACCTGGGTCCGACCTTCTCCGGCCAGGGGATCACCTTGAAGTTCTGGTCGCCGGCCAGCACCAGGGTGGTCCTGGTCCTGTTCGACCCCGCCGACCAGACCGCCGAAATCGGGCGCCGGGAGATGGCCAGGGGGCCCGACGGCACCTGGGAAGTCACCCTCACCGCCGGCGAGATCTCCGCCGCTCCCCAGCTGGGCAAGGCGTTCTACCAGTTCGAGTCGACCCTGGCCGGGAAGACCGTCCGCGTGCTGGACCCCTACGCACGGTCCATGGCCGAGTTCGCCGGCGGCCCGGCTGACCCGGTCGGCAAGGCCGCCCTGGTTGTCCCGGCCGCGGCAGGGACCGTCACCGGCTACGCGAAGATCCCCGGGTACCGGAAGCGGACCGACGCGATCATCTACGAGGTGCATGTGCGCGATTTCACCTCCGACCCCGACCTGCAGACGAAGGCCCGCTTCGGCACCTACCGGGCGTTCGCCGAGAAGCTCGACCACCTCAAGGCCCTCGGGGTGACGCACGTGCAGTTGCTCCCAGTGCAATCGTGGTACTACGGGGACGAGGCGAAAGGCGGGGAACGGGAATGGCAGTGGTCGGTCAAGGACAACACCTACAACTGGGGCTACGACCCGCACGGGTATTTCTCGCCCGAGGGCATGTATTCGGAAAACCCGCGCGACCCGGCGCGGCGCGTCGCCGAGCTGAAGGAGCTGATCGAGGCGATCCACCGGGCGGGGATGGGCGTGATCCTCGACGTGGTCTACAACCACACGGCGAAGACCGAAACCTTCGACGACATCCTTCCCGGCTACTTCTACCGGAAGGGGCCCGACGGGAAGCCGACCAGCAACTCAGGCTGCGGCAACGATTTCGCCACCACCCAGCCCATGGCCCGGAAGCTGATCATCGATTCGGTAGCATACTGGACCAACGAGTACAAGGTCGATGGATTCCGGTTCGACCTGATGGGGCTGATCGACACCGAGACGATCACCATGGCCTACGTCGAGGCGGCGCGGGCCAACCCGGACATCCTGTTCCTCGGCGAGGGCTGGCGCATGTACAACGGACCGCCAGGGACGAAGGGCGCGGACCAGGACTGGATGAGCCAGACCGACGACGTGGCCGTCTTCTCGGACAGTTTCCGCGACCTGTTGAAGTTCGGCGGGTTCAACGAAGGGGTGCCGGCCTTCCTGACCGGGCGGCCGACCTCGGTGCAGGACATCTTCCGCAACCTGAAGGGACAGCCGACCAACTTCACCGCCCGCTCGCCCGCGAACGTGGTGCAGTACATCGAGGCGCACGACGGGCTGACCTGGCACGACACCATCTGCTGTGCGCTCAGGCTCGACCCGCGGAAGGACCGCCGGGAGATCTTCCAGCGGCTGAAGCTGGGCAACCTGATGCTGTTCACCGCGCAAGGCATCGCCTTCCTGCACGCCGGCCAGGAGATGGGCCGCACCAAGGAATGGCGGGGCCCCGGCCTGCCCCCGGGGGAGAACAAGGAGGGGACGCCGTTCATCCGCAATTCCTACGACTCGTCCGACGCCATCAACGCCTTCGACTGGGACCTCCTGCAGACCCCCGAGGGCGGGGAACTGGCCGCCTACACACGGGGCCTGATCGCTCTGCGCAAATCGTCCGACGCCTTCCGCCTGGCCGACCCGGCGGTGATCGACCAGAACGTCTCGCTCATCCCCGCCGGGGGACCGCCCGAGGACCTGGCGATCGGCTGGCAGTGCCGCGGCACCGACGGGAAGGCATTCGGCGTGTTGGTCAACGCCGACCGGAAGCCGCGTTCGTTCTCCCTCCCGGGGGACCTTGCCGACGCCCCGGTCGTGGTTGACGGGGTCACGGCCGGCACCACGCCGATCACCACCCCGGCCGGCGTCGAACGTACCAGCACCACCGTCACCCTGGCGCCCCTGACGGGAATCGTTCTGGCGAAATAGTCCGCCCGGCCGGGGGGTGATGCGGGGAGAGCCAGTGAAGAGGAGAATCTCTAGGAATCGATGCGGACGCCGATGGCCTGGAGTTCGGGGACCAGGACCTCGGCCAGCCGCTCGACGATACGCCGGCGCTGGTCGGGGGTGGTGTGGTTGAGGCGGTAGTAGTCCTGGGGGGTGCCGATCTGTTCGAGGCGGTCGAGCAGACGATGGATCTCGAAGGCCTCGGAAATCTCGGTGCGCGTCATCTGCCGGAGTGCCGCCTCGTCGTAGGATGGGTGGTTTATAGCACCCCTCGCCCGATCGCGCAAGGTCGCCCGCCCCTGTTTCGGCCGGGAAAACCCGCATGATTCCATGGGGTTGTCCCGCGCACCCCATGCGGATCTCCCGCGCCAAGCCATCTTGCGGAATGCCAGATTTTTTTTTGGCGTCCAGGCTGGACACTCCAAACACATCCGCCATCCGGAAGGGGAAAACCGGCCCGCCCCGCGGGCTGGCCGGGTGTCTCTCCGGCCAGGGCAGGCGTCAGGCAGGCGTCAGCCCTGGCGGGCAGGCGGCGACCGACCAGCCCGCCGGTCCGTATGGTAGGATACAGGCGTGACTGCCCCCGCGCCGACAACGCCCTCGCGCCCCCCGTGGACCCGGAGCCTGATCCGCCTGGGCCGCGGATTGCTGGCCTTCTGGGTGTTCGCGGCCTTTCCCGTCCTGGTCCTGCAGATCGCCCTCGCCCAGATCGAGGCCATGGAGGTGGAGGCCCGTCTCGGCCGGCACGAGGCGATCCAGGAACAGCGCCTGGGGAAACTGCTGACCATCGGTGACGACGTCGGACTGCTCTGCCAGCTCCTGCGGGGTTCCCTTTCCCGCATGGGGATCCGGGGCCCGGCGGGCGGCCTGGCCCGGCATCGCCGCCTGGAGCGCCTGTTCCCCGGCGCCTTTGACATCTACTGGTTCGACGAGGAGGGCCGGGTCATCCCCGGCCTGTCGGCCCGGCGTCATCCGCGGCGGGCCACCGAGATGGTCTTCCGGGCCCTGCGCAAGGCGGAGAAGACCCCCCTGACCCACAACGAGGAAGGGCTGGTGCTGAGCTTCCTGCGGATCACCGCGGGGGACGGGCTGGCCGCCTCCCGTGATCGCCCCTTCCGCCTCCTGCGGCGCGAGACGGACGGGTTTCTGTTCTGGAACTTTCTGGCGCCGGACCCTGCCGCCGCCGCCGCAATCGTTCCCGGCACCCCCCGGGGGTTCCTGGCCCTGCTCCATCCAGCCGGCTTTCGGCGGAATCCCGCACTACAGGCGGGCCTGCGCTTGTACCGCCGGCGGTATCCCGCCGACCGCTACGGCCGGGTGACGCTGGGCCAGGGGCGGGTCCGGCTGTTCCCCGCCGCCCTCGGAGCCCGGGCCGACCTCCGGCGGGGATTGCTGGCCGCCCTGGGCCGGTACGACCGGCAGTTCGAGACCGAAGGCTCGGTGGTGACGCTTCTGCGCCGGAGTCCCACCGAGTATCTGCTCGCCCTCAGCCCGCGGCCGCGGTTTTTCCGGGCGGTGACCTGGACCGCCTTTCACCTGGCCTGCGCGGCCTGGGTCCTGGCGGTGGCCGGGCGTCTGCTCAGCGGCGGGGGGTTGTTGTGGGGGCCGATCCCGCGCAAGCTGATGGGGCTGTTCTTCTTTGCGGTGGGCACCCCCGCGCTGGTGCTTCTGGTGATCGGGTTCTACGCCCTGCGCGACCACGGCAACGTTCTGCGGCAGAACCTCGAGACCCGGATCCGGCAGAAGCTGGCCCTGTATGACCGCCACCTCAGTTCGGAGCTGGCCAGGCTGGAGGCCAGGCTGAACCAGATCGTCGGGAAGGCCCGGCTGGCGCGTGACCCGGCGGCCCGCAACCAGGCCCTGGAGGAGATCCGGACGGAACCGCCGCTGGACCAGGCGTTCCTGGTCGACCAGACCGGCTCGGCCGCTTTCATGCTCAATGACACGATGGGGGTCGAGGTGACGCGGAAGCGGAACCAGCTGTCGCTCATCCTGTGCCGCGAGGTTCTGCGGCGGCTGAACAAGTCGATCGTGTTCGACGCGGGCAGTCTCGTGGCCCAGGCCACGGAAAGCATGTTCGATTCCCTGGTCGGGGGGGCAGGGACCGACTTCGACAAACTGTCCCGGGAAATGGGAAGGTTCACCGAGATGACCTTCTTCGACGAGAGTGCCTTCCTGTATCTCGACGCGTTCTTCAACCGGGAGGGGCAGGCCGAGGGGCTTCTGCTCGTCCACATGTCCCGCGACCGGCTGGAGCAGTCGTTCCTGGCCAAGACCCTGCGCGGGCTGGTGCGTCAGCCGGATTTCTCCTGGCGGGTCAACGCGCTCGGGGTGATCCCCCGGTTCGGTGATGTCCTGACCTCCCGCGACGACCTCGGACAGTATCAGCGGATCGCCCAGGCGGTGACGGCCACGCGGGGGGCGGTGCGGGAGGTGACCGCCTCGGGCACCGAGGAGTCGCTCTGGGTGGGGCTGGCCGGGCAGAACATCACCCGTTACATCCTGGTGGCGCGAACCCCTCTGGGGCCGGTGGAGGAGCGGCTCCGGGTCTTGTGGGGCTGGCTGTTGGGGATCGCCCTGCTGATCTTTCTCGCCACCGGAGTGATCGCGGTCCTTCTGCTGGAAAACATCCTCGCCCCCGTGGAGTCCTTGCAGACGGGCATCAACGCCATCCAGGGGCGGCAGTTCGACCACCGCATCCCCATCCATGCCGACGACGAGCTGGGCCATGTGTCGAGCCTGATGAACACGATGATCGAGGGCATGCACGACCTCCAGGTGGCAAAGATCGTGCAGGAAAGCCTGTTCCCCGCGGGGGCCCTGACCGCCGGGGGCTACGGCATCTGCGGCCGGAGCCGGGCCATGGCCGACATCGGGGGCGACTACTACGACTATTTCCAGGGGCCCGACGGCCGGCTGATCGGCCTGATCGGCGACGTGTCCGGGCACTTCGTGTCGGCCGCCCTGATCATGGGCATGGCCAAATGCGCCCTGACCATGGACGAGACGCCCGGACGCAGTGTCACCGAGATGATGACGGCCTTCAACCGGTTTCTGCTCAAGACGATCAAACGCAAGAAGATGATGACGATGTTCTGCTTCGCCATCGACCCGGCCGGTCACGTGTTGACCTTCGCCAACGCCGGCCACAACTACCCCTTTCTGCAGAGGGCGGGGGTCGCCGGCATCGAGGAACTGAAACAGGATTCGATGCCCCTGGGCGTGCGGGCAGGCGTCAAGTACACCACCAGCACGCTTCCCCTGCGCCCCGGCGACGCCGTCCTGCTCTACACCGACGGCCTGGTGGAAGCCCCCCTGCTCAGTGGGGAACAGGTCGGATACGACCTCGCCAAGGAATGGTTCGCCCGGGCCGCGCACCTTCCCCCCGACCAGGTGGTGGACCGGTTGTTCCAGAGGTTCGACGAGGAGACCGCCGGCAGACAGCCAAGCGACGATGTGTCGGTGATCTGCCTCAAGCGCCTGGCCTGAGCCGACCGGCACCGCGCGGGAAGGCCTTCTTGTCCGCCTGGGAAACCGGACCGCCGGGCCGGTCGTTCCCGGCCCCGCCCGGGAGCCGCTCCGGCCGCCGGGCCGGCCGGGAGGACACCGCCGAGACCCCGGCCCGGATCGGCCCGCGGCCGCATCGACGATTGACCCCACCCGGGGTTTGATATACCGTGCGGGGAGAGGGTTCCCCGAGAAGGCATGACTTCCCATCTCACCATCATCCAGGAAATCCTGACCCACCGCCTGTCCGCCGCCGACGTGGAGCGAATCCTGTCGCATCTGGCGACCAACGACCCGGCGAAGTATCCCGCGGCGGTGGCCGACGTGCTGGGACACGTGGCCTCCCTGCTGGAGGTCTCCAACCGCCTGCTCGACAACCTGCTGTTGATGATGATCCGCATCAGCACCCAGCTGGCCGACGCCGAGCGGGGCACCCTGTTTTTGATCGACCAGGAAAACAAGGAACTGTTCTCGCGGGTTCTGCAGGGGGAGAACCTCACCGAGATCCGGTTCCCGATGGACCAGGGGATCGCCGGGGCGGTCCTGGCCGCGGGCGAGCCGATCATCATCGCCGACCCCTATCACGACGAGCGGTTCAACCAGGAGATCGACAAGAGGACCGGGTACCAGACGCGGAACATCCTGGCCCTGCCCATCCAGAGCGCGCCATCGAACGCCGTGATCGGGGTGTTGGAGGTCCTCAACAAGCGTCACGGCGGATTCACCGAAGCCGACGTGGCCGCCCTGCGGACCGTCACCACGCATGCCGCCACCGCCCTGCTGAACGCCCAGAATTTCGAGCAGGTTTAGCAGGCCCGCGAGAACGAGTCGCGACTGCTCGAGGTGACCGCCGCCATCTCCAGCGAGCTGAAGCTGAAACCCCTGCTGGAGAAGATCATGGAATCGGTGTGCCTGATCCTCAACTGCGACCGCAGTACGCTGTTTTTGCACGACGAGAAGACGAACGAACTGTGGTCGCAGGTGGCCCTCGGGCTGGGCGGCCAGGAAATCCGGTTCCCGGCCAACCGGGGCATCGCCGGGCAGGTGTTCACCACCGGCCAGACGATCAACATCCCCGACGCCTACGCGGACCCCCGGTTCAACCAGGAGATCGACAGGAAGACCGGGTACCGCACCCGCCACATCCTGTGCATGCCGGTGGTCAACCGCCACGGAAAGACGATCGGGGTCACCCAGGTGCTGAACAAGAAGGACGGGGCGTTCACGCGCCTCGACGAGAAGAAACTGCGCACCTTTTCCGGACAGGCGGCGATCGCCATCGAAAACGCCAAGCTGTTCGACGAGGTGCTCAGCATGAAGAACTACAACGAGAGCATCCTGCAGAGCCTGAGCAACGGCGTGATCAGCGTCAACGCCATGCGCCGCATCGAGAAGGCCAACCTGGCCGCCCTGCGCACCTTCGGGGTCGAATACGACCAGATCGTGGGGAAATACTCGGAGCTGTTCTTCACCGGCGACAACCACTGGATCGTCGACAGCCTGCGCCGGGTCATCGCCACCAACGAGCCCGATATGTTCTACGAGGCGGAGATCCTGAGCAAAAAGGGGGACCGGCTGGCCGTGAACGTGGCCATCGCCCCCCTGCGCGACGCGCAGGACAAGGCGGTGGGCGGCCTGCTGGTGTTTGAGGACCTGACCAAGGAGAAACGGCTGAAGGGCACCCTGGCCCGCTACATGACCAAGGAGGTCGCCGACCAGCTGATGAACAGCGAGGCCGAGCTGGGCGGCCAGATGAAGGAGCTGACGGTGCTGTTCTGCGACATCCGCAATTTCACCACCATCTCCGAGCGGCTGGGGCCGCAGGAAACGGTGGCCATGCTGAACGAGTATTTCACCCTGATGGTCGATATCGTCTTCCACCACGGCGGCATCCTCGACAAGTTCATCGGCGACGCCATGCTGGCCGTCTTCGGCGCCCCCTTCAGCTCCGGAGAGGACGCCGACCGCGCCGTCACCACCGCCGTGGAGATGATGAAGGCCCTGCGCACCTTCAACCGGGGGCGTCTGCAGAAGGGCCTCGAACCGATCGCCATCGGGGCCGGCATCAACACCGACCTGGTGCTGGTCGGCAACATCGGGTCGCTGAAACGCATGGACTACACCGTCATCGGCGACGGGGTCAACCTGGCCTCCCGCCTGGAGGGGGCCAACAAGTTCTACGATTCCAGCATCCTGATCAGCGACAAGACCTTCCGGTCGCTGAAGTTCCGCTACCACACGCGCGAGGTCGATCTCCTGCGGGTCAAGGGGAAGAAGGAGCCGGTCCGGATCCACGAGGTGCTCGACCATTACGACCGCGAGTCCTTCCCCTGCCTTGACGAGGTGCTGGCCCTGCACGCCGACGCCCTCGGCCTCTACCGCCAGCGCGAATGGGCCAAGGCGGAGGCCCGTTTCCTCGAGATCCGGAGCCTGCGGCCCGACGACGCCCTGGCCCGCGTCTACCTCGAGCGGTGCGCCCACTTCAAGCGCGAACCCCCGCCCATCGGCTGGGACGGCGTCTGGACGGCCGCCTCCAAGTCCTGACCCGCCGGCGGTCACCGGACGGGAAGCCCCGCGGGGCGGGTGGTCAGGGGGCAGGGGACGAAGCGGGCTGGGGACCGGGCGGGGGGAGTCCGGGTCCGTTCCCGGAGGCGGGGTCGAACCGGATGAAGGTGACCTGGGTCACCGGGTCGCGCCAGGCAACGGCAAACCGCCAGGGCCCGGAGCGCTCGCCCGACCGCTGGAACTCGTTGCGGCAGATGGTGTCGAGGGTGGCCTGGTCGAGGTCGGGCGGCAGGGGCCGGGGCAGGTAGGCGAGGGTGGCGAAGACCCGGAACCCCCGTTCCCAGGCCAGTTTGAACAACCCGCCGCGGCCGCGGGCGGCGAACAGCTCGCGG
>CAZKPI010000126.1:2150-10184 GCA_964554555.1 uncultured bacterium | reverse complement strand
CGGAGCCGGCCGGCGACCAGTGGCGGGCCATCGGTCTGGCCTTCCCCGGCGGCGAGACGGCCGCCTGGAACCTCGCCGGGGAGCGATGGCGGCTGGTGGTGCCCGACGTTTTCCTGGTGCCGGCCCCGTCCGGTCGGGCGGTGGTGCGCTTCACCACTCCGGGATCGGCCGGTCTGGCTTGTTTCGACGACGGCGGCCGGCTGGGACGGATCGCCATCGAGGGCCGGGGGATGCCCCTGCCGCAGATCGCCCGCGGATGGGCGGCCGGGGAACCCTCCGCCTGGTCGCTGGCCGAAGGCGGGGCGGCGGTCCACCGGGCCCTGGAACGATGGCTCGGGGAACCCGGGGGAGCCGACCTGGCCGCCTGGCAGGAGATCCGGCGGCAGGAAGGCCGGCGGGCGGCCTGGCAGGCGGCCCTCGCCGCCGTGTTGGCCGGCATTCTGGTGTTTCATGGCATCCTGTGGTGGGAAGGCCGGCGCCTCACCCGTCAGCAGAGCGACCTCACGGCGGCGATGGCCCGCGCCTACACGGCCGTCTTCCCCCGCGACCGGGCGGTCGATCCGGTGGCCCAGACCCGCCGCTTCCTGCGTGACGGGGCCCGGCCGGCCGGCTCGACGACGGTGGTTCCCGACCTGCCCTGGCTCGAGGTGCTCGCCGCCGTCGTCCGCCTGGCTTCCACGGTGACCCGGCTGGATCTGGTGGCGGGGAACGGGGCGGCCTGGCGCGTGCGGGGGATGGCCGACGGGTATGCCCGGCTCGAAGCCATGGTTGCCGGTTTGCAGAGAGCTTTCCCCCGCCGCCGCCTGCGGATCGCCGACTCCCAGCCGGAAACCGATCCGGGCGGAAAGGTGTCAGGACTGCGTTTCGAGGTGGAGGGGTCATGGGAACCCTGAAGGTCTGGTGGAACGGACTGCAGGCGCGCGAGCGCCGGGCGCTGGCGGTGCTGGCCGTCGTGGGGCCCGCGGTGCTGTTCTGGTGGGGGGTCACCCTGCCCCTGCTCGACCGCCGGGCCGCCCTGCGGCGGGCGGTGGACGGGTTGGCGCGCCAGGCTCTGGAGCTGAAGCCCCTCCTGGTTGAGGCGCGCCAGCGCCAGGCGCAGACCGGCGGCGCCTCGCCGCGAACCTCAGAGCAGGTCTTCACGCGCCTGGAGACTTTGCTGGCCGCCCTGCCGGCGGATGTCATGCGGCCCGCCATCCATCGCCGCGAGCAGACGACGGGCGAGGGGCGGCAGATCTTCGCCGACCTGCGCCTGCGAGCCATGCCGGCCGCGGACCTGTGGGCGGTGCTGGGCGCGCTCGCCGCGGCCGACCTGCCGGTGGCCGGCTTTGAACTGGCGAAAGACCCTGGCGGACAGGGATTCACCGGCTTCCTGCTGATCTGGTGCCGGGACCAGCCCTGAGCGGCTGGCCGTGGATCCCCGGCCATGGATCTGAAGAGGGCCAAATTTGCCTACTTGCCCTCGGCCAAACGAGGTGGTAGATTTTCGTGGATTTCCTTCTGCACCGACGGAACAGAGGTCGGTTTTTTGGGTGCATGAGGCTCGCGTAGAGGTCGCCGCCACCCGTCACACAAGGGAGAGGCGTCGCCTGGAAACTTTTGGAGGAGGAGACATTCATGGGTAGTCGTTCGCGTGTCACGCTGGTTCTGCCGTTCCTGTTCCTGCTGGCTTGTTTGTGGCCGGCGGCCGGCTTTGCGCAGTATTACGTGCGCGTGCCGATCGAGGTGCGTGACCCGGCCAATGCCGTGGTCCCCAACGCCCAGGTCTTCGTCTGGGACACCTACTCCAACTGGTCAAAAGCTTCCGGGTTCACCGATGCCGACGGCAAAGTCACGTTGGATCTGACCCTGACCCAAACCCTCCTGGGAAAGGACAACCCGGCGCCCAACATCGGCATCTTCGTCCTGCCTGGAGGGACCGCCTCCGTTCCTCCTGCCACCTACACCCCTCCCCCAGCCACGTTCACCCCGCCGGCCACCTCGACCCTGCCGACGAACTCCTTCGATGCGGCCATTCTGCCGGCCATTTCCACCGTCGCCACCTCCCCCTATGGGTTCGTGGCGACCTTGACGACATTCTTCTATCCCGCCACTGATCCCCAAAACCCGGCCGAGGCCGCCCTCAAGGTCATCCAGTTGCCCGCCTCCAAGCTCGTGCGTGTCCGGGTCAAAGACTCCACCGGCGTCGAAATCGGCTTCGGCGGCGCCATTGACATCCCGGGCGTCCCCTACTGGGTCTACCGGTTCTATTACTCCGGAACGGGCATGGATGTCTCCTGGGCCCCCGGCGTCGACGGCAGTGTCTACGCCACCGGCGGCGGCAGTCAGAACGACCTCACCCAGCAGAACTATTACGAATCCGCCTGGGCCTCCTTCAAGGCCGACGCTGACCCGACCGACGTCAACCTCATCCTGCAGAAACGCACGAAGGTCGAGCTGAACGGCACCATCTCGCTCCCCTCCGGGGTGAGTCTCCCCGAGGGAGGCTGGTTCCAGCTCAGCTTCCGCGGGTATCCCTACCTCTCCAACTACCCCGTTCCCAACGAGATGCGCTGGAATTACCTCGGCTACGCTTTCACCACCGCATCTCCCAGTTTCAAGCTCTATCTGCCCGCCGGGAAATACCTGATGGAGACCTCGGCGCAGGGCCTGACCAACGTTGCCCCGGCTCTTTCCCCGTTTGAGCTGGCGGCCGCTCCGGTGACCGTGAACCCCGCCCTCCAGAACGCGGTCCAGGTCGAGGTCACCCTGAAGACCTCCGATGGGGCAACGGTTCCCTACTACTACAGCCTGCAGTTCTACCGGCAGATGACGGTGGATGGAAAGGCCGTCTGGATGAACATCCTCGGCCAGCCCACCGACGACAGCGGCAAGGCGGTCGTGCAGGGGGAACCCGGCGTCTACCGCGTCATCTCCCAGAACCAGGGCTATCTTCCCGGGTTCGTCGATCAGCGCCAGGCGGTCTGGCGGTCCTATCTCGACAATCAGGCCGGCATCGACCTGACCGTGACCTCCGGCTCAGGGGCCGGCACCCTGGTGATGGAACGCACTGCCGCCCTGCAGGGGCAGGCGCTGTTGGCGGGTTCACCCGACCAGCCTCTGCCGATGATCGGCAGTTTCACCCGCCCCGTCCTGTTCGGGACGGTCGCCCAGCCGGAAACCCAGTTCTATCCCTACCTCAACTACGTCGATTATCAGCCCGCGTCGGGCCAGTATTTCCTCGGGTTCCTGAAGCCCGGAACGACCGTGGTCGCCCGCCTCGACTACCAGGATCCCCTCGACCCGACCAAGGTCTATCAGCACCTGCAGGGGCCCGTCACCGTCACGGCGACCGACACCCTGGTCACCCCGGCGGCCCGCCTCGATCCCGCCAACTTCGTGAAGGTGTCCGGCACCGTGTTCTTCGGTCCGCCGCCCACCTCCGGAACGGCCGCGGCGGTTTCCCAGGGACGGGTGTATCTGAACCACATCCTTCCCAACCTGGTCTGGACCAACATCCTGTGGCAAACCCCCTTCCAGATGCAGGAAGACAGCCTGTTGCCCGATCTCGCGGGCGCGGGAACCTATCAATTCTGGGTCGAAAAGGGCCTGGAATACCGCCTGCAAGTCTTGGGGCCTGATGCCTACGGCCCCTCCCCCCTGTTCGGTTCCTTCCTGCCCACCGATGTCCCCCTGCCGGTGGCCGCGAACGCGACCTCCTTCGTCAAGGACATCTACGTGGATGCCGGAGTGATCCTGGACGGAAGTATCTACTATAATGGCAGTCTCTACACCAACACGACCCTGATGACCCTGCGGAACCGTGACACCAACGCCATCAAGCAGGGCCCGGTGATCGGCGGCGAATACCGCATCAGCGGTCTGACCCGCGGCACCTGGGAAGTGGTGGTCGATTTCGAGAACATTCCCAACCCGACCATCCCGTACCAGCAGACCCAGCCGCTGGTCGTCCGCCAGATCGTGATCGACCAGGATGCCGGCGAAATCCCGTTCGATGTCGCCTTCAATTCCACCCAGGTCGGATCCATCCAGGGCACCGTGACCGACAACACCGGGGCCCCGATTGCCAGCGCCAACCTGGTGTTGAAGAGGGCTGACGGCATGCCGGTCTTCCATTTCTCGACCGATGCCCTGGGCAGGTTCTTCCGGCCCAACACGACCTCCTACCCAGAGCTGATCTGGGGTGAGGCGGGTGACGGCTATAAGCTGGAAGTGCTGTCGGTCGGCGGGGCAGTGTCCTCGACCACCCCGACCCTTCCCGCCTCCTTCACCTACAACATCGTCGGCTACAACCAGAGCGCGCCGCCCTTCGCCATCCTGCAGGGCCGCATCACTCCGGTGAAGGTCGTCCTGAGGCGGCAGTACCAGGTGACCTTCCGGTATACCCGGGCCGGCAGTCCCATCGTCAACACCTCCCTCACGATCTACAACCTGGCCAACCAGCTGAATGCCGGTTATGCCTACTTCGGAAGCGACGGGCAGGCGATCCTGACGGAGGGGCTTCTCGCCGGTTCCTACCGCACCGTTCTGAACGACTACGCCGCTTCGCCGCCGGCCTTCCTCACGCATGACTTCACCATGCCCGCCAGCGAGCCCCTCACCGTGACGGCGAACCTCGACCCGACCACCCTGAAAGATCTCACCGCCTTCTGCACGGTGGCCAGCCAGCCTCTCAATTACGCCAACATCCAGGTCGCCCAACTCTTGACCACCGATGTCAACGGGCCCCGCCTGTTCTTCGCCTGGTTGACCGCCGATGCGACGGGGAAAGCCGTCTGCAAGCTTCCCCCCGGCCGCTACCTGCTGACCCCGATGCATGGATTTGCCGCCGGCTTCGACATGCTGGTGCCTCCCGCGCCGCTGGTGGTCGATCTGACCACGCAGGCGCAGACGGTTTCTCTGGCCTGGACGGCCCCCGTCCAGTTCCAGGTGACGTTCGACCCCGCCGTGACCAATGCCCGGGGCCGGTTCATCGGCCGCCTGTTCAAAGCCGATGCGTTCATGCAGTCGGGGGGCGGAACGGTGAGTTCCGACACCTTCCAGGAGCCCGGTCTGGTCGCGCCGTCCACCTATCTGAGCGTGGCCAACGACCTCGGCTTGTCCTTTGCCAATGTCGCCCCCGGCGACGGATACCGGCTGGCGATCTACGAAACCCCCGTCGCCTTCGATCCCGCCGTCATTCCGACCACCTTCTCCGGGGTTCTGCGCTATATCTCCCCCGCGCCCTTCGCGGTCAGTGAAACCCAGAAGAACCTGGCCCTCGCCCTGCCCATGCTGGGTCTCCTCAACATCCAGGTCACCGATCCCGCCGGTTCGCCCGCCCTGGGCAAGGTGCTTGTCGAGTTCACCCTCGACCCGGCCGTGACCCCGGGCCTGCCCGCCGAACCGGTGGCCCCTGGCGTCGTGACCTACAACCTGGACAACGGTTCCGCCGCGGTCGCCCTGCCGGCGGGCCGCGTCTACCGGGTGACCTACCTGCCTCCCCCCGACCTGGCCCTCCTGCCGCGCACGGATGAAAACGTCCTGGTGACGGCTCCCTCCAAGACCCATGTCATGGCTCTCCGCACCCAGAGCGTTCTGCGCGGAACCCTGAAAGATTCGGCCAACGTCCTGCGCGACGGCAAGATCCTGCTCGTTCCCGACGGTGCCGCCGAAGGCATCGCCCCGATGGTCGGGGTGGCCTCGGGCGGCGCCTACCAGATGTTCCTGGCCCCCGGTCCCTACGTCGGCTTTGCGGCGCCCGCGACCACCAGTCTGGCGGTCACGTTCGTCCAGGCCCTGGTCGGCACCGACACCGTCGCCGACTTCGTCGTTCCGGCCGCCCGGTATCTCACCGTCACCCTGGCCAGCGGCTCCGACGTCGTTCTCGGCGGCAAGCTTCTGATCTACCGCAAACGCGCGGCGATGAGCGACCTGACCGACGGCCAGCCGTTCCTGCCGTATCCTGCTCTGGCCGGCAGTAACGAGATCCTGCCCGGCCCCGACGGCCGGTTCAAGATCCCCGTCGAGCCAAACGTGGTCTACTACGTTCTGCCCGTCCTGCCCCCCGGTTATCCGACCCCGGTGCCAGTGCGCGTGGCGGTGGTGACCGCCGACGTTCCCCTCGACATCCCGGTGACCCCGATCGTGAGCGCCGGCCTTTCCGGCTCGGTCAACGTCCCGGCCACCATCGAGGCGCGGCCGCTGACCCAGAACACCCTGACCTCGACCATCGGCACGGTCCCCTCGATCTTCACCCGGACCGACGACATTCCCGTGGAGGGCCGGTATGCGTTCTCGGTGGGCGGTATCGATCCCAGCATTGCCTACTCGCTGATCATCACCCCGATCGACACCTCCTACGCCCAGCGGGTCTTCAATCCGCCGTATCCTTCCCTGAACTTCGACCTCGTCAGGGGCTGCACCGTGACCGGACGCCTGCTCTCCTCCACCGGCCCCCTGCCGGTGGGCGGCGTGAGCGTAAACCTCGCCACGATGCGCAACGGCGTGCCCTTCGGCTACTGGACCACCACCACCGCCGACGGCGCCTTCACCTTCCGGCAGATCCCGCCCGACCTGACGGCTTCCGACACGAACTTCCTGCAAACCACCACGGGCGCCACCTATGAAGGGGTGAACTACGGCCTTGGCCGCACCCTTCCCTTCAGACTCACCGCCGACGTGGCGACCAATGTCGTCCTCGTCAGCGGCGGCACCATCGTCGGGAAGGTCGTGGACGCCAGCGGCCAGCCCCTGACCACCGGGCAGGTCGTCGTCCGGCGCCCCGAAGTGGAAATCCGCGTTGCGGTCGCCTCCGGCGCCTTCTCGGCGGCCAATATCCCGCCGGCTCCCGATTACCTCGTGACCATCGAGGGCATTCCGGGGCGGCCCCCCGTCTCGAAGCCCCAGGTGGCCGTGTATCCCGGGAAGGTCACCGATCTCGGTTCCCTCGTGATTCCCGCCGGTGTGCCCGTCAGCGGCACTCTTCAGCCGTTCAGGACCCTGGTCACCGGCCTCTTCCCGACCGGATTGCCGGCCAACGCCGCCTTCCAGGTGATCGGGGTGCGCACCGGCGAACCGATCAGCGAGGTCGACTTCCTGAACGAGCGCGCCTTCGACAAGCTGACCGGGCGGGCCAACCTGTTCTGGGATTCCGCCAACCCGGCCAGCATTCCGGATGCCCAGTTGTTCAACGGGTATTTCCTGAGCGGCCGCACCGACTTCGCCGGCATGCTACAGGCCCTGAACGCCGACGGCAGTCTGTGGCGGACCTTCTTCGGCTGGAAGGGGGACGTTCCCCTGCCCGATCCGGCCATGCTGACGACCTCTGACCCGTTCGGCGTGGGGACGCTCACCCTCCCCGTGACCTGGGGCAGTCTGAGCGGCTCGCTGACCCACTCCCGGCCCGACATCACCTTCAACCCCGGCGAAGCGCTGGTGGTCCTGTTCCCCTCCTTCGATGCCACCGGCAGTCGCGCCATCATCACCCCCCTGCCGGCCGCCATGGCCGTGCCGGTCAACGGGTTCTACCGCATCGACAAACTGCCGGCCGGTCTCTACAAGCTGTTCGTCATCGGCCAGAAGTTCCCCCGCTACGAACTGCCCGGTGCCCTGACCGTCAGCGGTGCCGCCACCCAGAACGTCAGCATCACGGAAGCCTCCTGCCGCCTCTACGGCCGGATCACCGACGGGACAAACGGTCTGGGTGATGTCAAGGTCGTCCTCAACGACCAGCTGGTCACCACCTCGCTGGCCAGTGCCGCCGCCGACAAGATCGGTTCGTTCGAGTTCTACGTCGCTTCGCAGACCGGCTTCGTGGCCAATGTCTGGGCGGGCAAGCCCGGCTTCGCTCCGAAGAGGGTCACCGTCAACGTCGGTGCCGCCGCCGGCGGGACCGACAAGGATCTCGGTTCCATCGCCCTGTCTGCCGACATCGGCAACCTGGAAGGGAAGGTCCTCAGCCTCGACACCAATGCCGCCCTGGTGGGCGCCAACGTCCGGGTGCTCTACCGGCCCCTGCCGACCGCTCCTTACGCCCGGGTCGGTGAGACCTCCACC
>CAZKPI010000126.1:0-2114 GCA_964554555.1 uncultured bacterium | reverse complement strand
CGTGCCGGCGACCAATTCTCTGCTGATCCAGGTGCAGGCGGCCGGCTACAAGATGGCCACCGCCACCGCCAACGTCCTCCTCGGCCAGACGACCACGGTTCCCGACATCAAGCTGGCCTCCCAGCCCCAGAGTGTGGTGTTCGAAAGCCGGATCGAGAACGGGAAACTGCATGTCAAGTGCCTGTTCTCCCCGGCGGTCAACCGCAATTCTCTGAAGTTCATGGCCGGCTCCCTCGGCTCCCCTCTGGTGGACAAGACCTCCACGGTCCTCTTCCCTGAAGGCGACGGAGTGGCCACGGTGACCGTGCTGGTCTCCAGCGGCACCGAGAACTTCCTGACCACTCTGGGTCACGGAGTCGAAGTCCAGGCGAACGGCATCGTGATCGGCCGCTTCGAGATCCCCGGCCAGGTCACCCGTCTGCAGGAAGTGACCATCGACCCGTTCGCCGCAGGCGACTTCGAGTTCCGGCCGACCCTGCCCGACGGCACCCAGGCTCCTGAGGGCATCAAGGTTCCCGAAGGCATGCTGGCCTCCGATGCCGTCGGATCGTTCACCTTCATGGAGTTCACCGGCACCCCCACCGCCACGCTCGATGGCGGCACCTCAGCCACCCTGGCCGGGCCCGTCTTCGACCTGTCCTTCGGCGGGGTCAACCTCGGCCAGACTTCGGGCAGTCTGGAGCAGTATCTGTTCGAGGTCACCATCAAGTTCACCGGTACCGACACTTCCAAGCTGGAGCCCCGCTGGTATGACACCGCGAAGGGAACCTGGTCGAACGTGGGCATTGCTCCGGGATCCATCCAGTGGAACACGCCCTCGACCGGCTACGTGACCTTCAAGGTGACCCACCTGACCCAGTTCGCCGTGGTGGCGGCCGATACCACCACCAGCACGATCGGAACCACAGGCACCACGGGCACCACCGGCACCACCGGGACGACCGGGACGGACGGCACCACCACGGGCGGAACCGTTTCGGATGACGGCGGCGGAGGCTCGAAGCTGTGCTTCATCTGGACCGCGACCTATGGCAGTCCGATGCACCCGCAGGTCGTCATGTTCCGGCAGTTCCGCGACCGCTACCTGCTGACCAACGCGCCGGGGCAGTGGTTCACCGCGACCTACTACCGGGTCAGCCCGCCGATCGCCCGGTTCATCGCCGAGCGCGAATGGCTGCGGACCGCGGTGCGCATCGCCCTCCTGCCGATGGTCTGGATGGTGCGCCTGCTGTTCGCGGTGGGCGGCACCATGTTCCTGCTCCTGCTGGGCCTGGCCCTGGCGGGCGCGACCTTCGCCCTCCTGCGTCTGCGCCGGCGGTGGTCGGTGGAGCCGTGCTGAGACCCTGATCCGAGGCGGGGGGCCCGGCCGGCCCCCCGCTCCCGATCGCGATACTGACCCCCGGGTGGGAGAGCCTCTCCATCCGGGGGTTTCGTCATTCAGGGGCCAAGGAATCCCCTCAGAACCTCCCCGTCAGGCCGAAGGTGGGGCCGGCGAAGCGCACGTCAACGGTGTTGTTGTCGACCTCGCCGTCGAGGGCGAAGTGGCGGAAGCCGAGGACCCCGGCGAGGTCGAGCCTCCCGTCGCGGTCGCCGGAGCGGCCCCCGATCAGGATTTCCAGAGCGATGTCGTGGAAGGTCCCCCCCGCACTGCCCCCGTCGGTGGAGGAGACGTTGGCGAACCCGTGCAGGCGGAGCGCGCCTCCCAGGCGGGTTTCCCCTTCGATGCCCAGGAAGGGCATGGTCAGCCGCTGGTTCAGGGTGCCGACCCGCTCGCCCGTGGTGAACCGCTGGGAGAGCGCCATTTCCGCCTTGGACCACAAGTAGCCTACGCGGGCGGACCATTCCCCCTGGCCGGTATGGCTGAACCGGCGGCCGACGAACCACTCGTAGTAGCGGGTGTGCAGGCGGAAGGCGGACAGGGGGGAATAGGTGTACCGGTCGAAGGAGAGGGTGCCGGTCGGCCGGCCGCGGTGGTCGAAGCTGAGATAGGACATTCCCAGGTGGTTTCCCCGGCCGAAGAAGACCTGCAGATCGGCCTGACCGCGGTTCTGGGAACCGGTGTCGATGCCGCCGCCCAGATCGAGGTCCATGCCCTTGGCGACGACGGACCCCTG
>CAZKPI010000125.1:6155-10196 GCA_964554555.1 uncultured bacterium | reverse complement strand
TCCCGCGCCGCCTGGTCGAGGTGCCGGACGACCCAGTCCTGGGCTTCGGGGTCGAGTTCCCCGATCAGGGCGTGGCAGGCGTCATCGTCGAAGAACCCCGTCCGGCGCAGGCCGATGAGATCAGGGTTGGCGGGGTCGGGCCGGTCGACGGTCAGGCGGTCGGGGAATCGCCTGATCATCAGACTCTGCAGGAGTGCCTTCTGGCGGTATCGGGTCGCGGTTTCGGCAGGGGAAAGCCGTTGACCGGTCGGGTTGACGCGGTGGATCAGCCGGACCAGCTCGTCAAGGGTGGTGGACCGCTTCCCCTGCAGGACGTCCTCGGGGTCGGGGTCTGTTCTGGGGATACGGTTTTGGCGGGCCAGGCGGCTATGGGGGGGGGTTGGGGGGCTTCTGTCGGGGTTCGGGGCGGGAGAGGGGCCGGAAGAAGGGCCGGTCGAGGGCCTTCCGCTTTCGACGGCTATCATACTACAGACACCATTGGTGGGGGAAACGTCTGGGCGAATCAGCCAACTGGATCATCCATACCTGCTTCGCCTGTCGCAGGTGCGACAGGCTGGTTGCGGGTGGCCGGCAGGAAGCCGCATCTGGTGCGCGTGGCATGGTGGAACACTCCTTGCGGAACCTTGTTTGGCCAGTGGCCAGGAATGTTCTCATCCAGGGGGGGGCGGAGACATGCTCGCGTACTTTTTCACCAGCCTGGTTCGCGCTTCGGCCATCGTTTTCTGCGGCATCCTCGCCGTGGTGGCCCAGGGCCTTACCTTCGAGTTCCTGCCAATCAACGTGCATCTGGGCATCGGGTTCATCAGCATTCTTGCCTACATGTATCTTTCCCAGCCATTTTGGAGAACCCTGGTCGATCCTCAGGACGTCAGCATCATGGACCTGATCCATTTCGTCTGCTGGTTCATCAAAGTGCCCGCCCTGCTTATCGTGTTGTGGCCATTGGGCTGGGCCATGTACCTGTTGGGCCCGGAATTCATGCCTCGCACCCGCCGGTTCAACGGCGTTGAAGTCCTCCCGCCGGCCGACTTCCCCCCCCTGCTGTCACGCAAGAGCCGGCTTCGGGCCTTTTCCGGGCTTTGCCTGCTGATGGTCCTTTTGACGGTGTTCTTGCCAAACCCCGGAAAGCCTCTGAGCGCGGGCCCGACCCCCTCTGCCATTCAGAAAACAAGGGAACCCTTGAAGGCGCTTCCTGCAGAAGCCCCGGACCCTCGCCCCCCCCACCGGCTTCATCGCTGACCCTGACCCCGGCGGCGGGCGGCCAGGCCCTCCGGCCGTTCATCGTCGGCCAAAGCCGCCGTCTCGCGGCCGCCTGCGTCGATCCCCGGCTCTGCATCGACCTGGTGCGGGAATTCTGCCGCACCACCGAAATCACCGGGTGAGCCGACCGGCGGAAACATGGTAGACTTCCGTCATGGAAAACCGTCCGCGGCCGTCACGGGAGTTCTTCGAAACCCTTCTGGCCTGCGCGCAGGGAAGGGCCGAGCTCGGCCTTCTCCAGAAGGAGCCGCTGGAGCGGTTCCTCGACCTGGTCCTGGATGTCGTGGCGGCCGAGCCGTCCTGCATTGAATGGGAACCCCGGGAAATGGTGGTGGTCGGGGATACGCATGGCGATTACCGTTCCACGAATCACCTCCTCGATGCCTATCCCTCGACCCCCCTCGTTTTCCTGGGCGACTACTCCGGCCGGTCACAGGAGAAGTTCGACGATATCCGCAACTGCCTTCTGGTGTTCGTGGCGAAACTCCTGACCCGGGACCGGATCATCCTCCTGCGCGGCAATCACGACGACGAGTTCGTCAGTTCCGAAAACGGGCTATTGCGGTCCCTGCGCGAGATGCTCGGGGCCGCCGACGGCGAGGCCGTCTGGAAGAAGTTCACGGCCATTTTCCATCAACTGCCGGTCAGCCTGGTGATGAAAGATCTCATCGTCCTGCATGGGGCCTTGCCCAAGGTCGGAACCCTGGACGAGATCCGCCGGATCCCCAAGGGGACGCCCTTCGTCGATCAGCCTCTCCTCACGCAGGTTCTCTGGAACGACGTCACCACCCAGGACCGGGTTGCCGACAGTGAGCGGTGCCCCGGGGCCCTGATCTACGGAAGGACCACCCTGCAGGAACTCCTGGCCGCGGTCGGCCGGAAGGTGCTGATCCACGGGCACAACTACGCGGCGAAGGGGGTGGGTTGCGACGGGGCGGACATCTGTCTGTATACCTGCGAGACCTACTTCTATCTTCCTCTCGGCACTCCCGGCGACCCCGCCGACGTGCAGACGCCGGTGCCGGGGAACCTCATCGCCCATTACGACGGCCAGGAGACCATCGCCATCCGCGCCCTGCCCGCCTTCCACCTCGGCGAGGTGCCGCTCCACGAGGTCCGGGTCCCTGCCGATGGGCCGCCCAGCGCTTCGCCGGTGAGTTCCCTGTGGTCGTCCCTGTTCCGGACCCTGCACGCCCGGTGCAAGCCCAAGGGTTGAAGCGTTCGCGTCGCCCCCTGCAGGCGGAAGCAGGTTCGGGGGCAAGGGTTCGGGCGGTCATCGGGGTTGGGGGCTTGCCCCGTACCCCAGGCGGGCCGGTTGCCGGCCTTCCGCCAGGTCCTGGCGGGGCCCCGGCATCGGCCCGGGCCGCCTCGCCAGTGGTTCCCATTTCCCGCGGTTCGGAGTATCCTGGAGACGTATCCAGCCGGCTTCATCGCCAACCTTCGCAAGGAGTATCGAGTATGCGTCGCTGTACCCTTTTCCTGATCGGGTTGTTCCTCATCGCTCTGGCCGCCCCGCTGAGCGCGGCCCCCGGCGCCGCCCCCGCCGCCCGGGAGATGACCGCCGAGCAGAAAGCCCTCCTGCAGGATCTTGCCATACTGCGGGAGGTCTGGCTCCGGAAAATCACCCTGCAGTTCATCTCCGACAAACGGTCGAAGGACTTCTACGAGAAGGTCATCGCCGACTTCTCGCCCGCGTTGCGACGCAACTTCGAATCGAACATCAAGGGGCCGTACCGGCTCGAGTTCTTCGCCAACTACGATGCCAAGGCCGACGAGGTCAACCAGCAGGCGTATGCCAGGCTGGCCGATCAGGCCCAGAACGACGCCGTGGTGATGGCCGTGCTCCAGCAGTCGCCCTTCCCCCTCGATCTGGCGATGGCCCCCCTGGTCAAGAAACTGCAGACCCGCCGCACCTTCCAGGCCAAGCAGACGACCGACCAGAAACTGGCGGCGGTCTATCAGAAGCTGGCCGACCACTGGAAGGAAGTGGCCGCGACGATGAAGGTCAACGAGGGGAAGGACCGCTACCCCGCCCTCCAGGAGATGTACGCCAAGGCCGGCCCGGCCGGCTTCCCCATCCATTGGTACGACGACGCCCAGCACGACGTGGCCTTCGAGACCGAGGGGGGCAACCCCGCTCCCCCCAAGCCGGGTTCCCGGAAAGCCTGGACCATCCTGGCCTACGTCTGCGCCGACAACGATCTCGAGCGGTTCGGCCTGCAGGACATCAACGAGATGGAGCAGGTCGGCAGTTCCGACCAGGTCAACATCGTCGTCCAGGTCGACCGCCTGCGCGGCGGCCAGGGCGACACCATCACCGACGGCAACTGGACCGGCACCCGCCGCTACTACGTCACGCGGGATGCGAATCCCAAGAAGATCAGCAGTAAGATGGTCATGAACCTCAAGGAAACCGACATGGGGAACAAGCACACCCTCGCCGATTTCCTGAGCTGGGGGGTTGAGACCTACCCGGCCGACAACGTCGTGGTCGTCATCTGGAACCACGGCATGGGGTGGATGGGGGTCGCCTCCGACGAGGATTCCGGGAACTTCATGCGGGTCACCGACGTGGGCTGGGCCCTGCGCGAGGCGCAGAAGACGCTCACCCGCGTCAACAAGAAACCTTCGAAATTCGCCATCGTCGACTTCGACGCCTGCCTGATGGGCACGATCGAGACGGCCTACGAGCTGGCCGACGTGGCCGACTTCCTGGTCGCCTCCGAGGAGACCGAGCCCGGCACCGGCATGCCCTACGCCGACTATCTCGGGCCCCTGGTC
>CAZKPI010000125.1:0-6145 GCA_964554555.1 uncultured bacterium | reverse complement strand
AAGAACCCCGCCCTGTCGCCGCGCGAGTTCACCAAGCGCATGGTCGGCACCTACGTCTATTCCTACGCCAAGGGCGGCTCGGCCACCAACCCGGTCATCCAGGGCTCGCCGGTGACCAAGTCGGCGGTCGACCTGAACCGGATCGGCGATCTGGTGAAGGCGGTCGACCGGCTCGCCCGGGCTCTGCTCACCCATCACGACGAGTACATCGACCTGCTCGTCGATGCCTCCAGCGCCTTCGCCGGGATGCGCCGCTACAGCGACGATTCGCTGGTCGACCTGGTCGACTTCGCCGAGAAGCTTCTGCGCATCGCCGAACTGCCCAAGGCCATCCGCGAGGCCTGTCAGGAGATCGTCAAGGGGGTCGGGTACCCCGTGCCGAACGAGCGGCTGTCGCGGCCGGTGCTGATCACCAGCGACCGGCCCGGCGCCGTGCTGTGGGGCTTCAACGGCTGGCGCATGCCGCCCCGGGACCTGTGGCCCGCCGGCACCCGCGTCTTCCAGTCGCGGCTGGCCCTGACCCCTCTGCGCAAGACCCGCGACGGCGGCTTCGGCGTCCAGATCGGCCCCTTCCAGCCGGTGCTCGACGAGGCCCTGCAGAAGAAAGTCTACGTCGACGAGATCAACTACCGCGTCATCAGCGCCGACGGCAAGACCGGCGACACGCGCCGGGTCAGGCAGGGGAAGGAATACCTGATCGTCTCGAAGTTCCCCGCCGCCTCCCCGCTCGTCATCGAGGGGCACACCCAGGGCATGGGCGACAGCCGCGGTCTGTCGATCTACCAGCCGCCTGCGTACAAGTTTACGACTTCGTACCAGGCGTTGAAATTTGCCAAGGACACCCAGTGGGACGAGTTCCTCTCGAAGATCCCCGAGTTCCGGCGCACCGCCGACGTCCTGCTCGTCGGGCAGATGGTGACCGACCCGATGACCATCCCGTACGTGGCCAAGGCGCTGAGCGACAACAAGATCAAGTTCCAGGTCCTGTGGGATCCGGCCGTGTTCGGGTACCAGTTCAAGAAGATCCTGGCGAAGTTCGCCAAGGACGGCTGTGTCATCACCGACAGCGTCGGGGCTTCCAGCATGGGCCAGTATGCGCCCAGCTCGGAAGACCTCACCGACTACCTCGACCGCGGCGGTTCCCTGCTGATCGCGGCCCAGTCCTTCGAGCAGTCGAACATCCACCGCGACCTGCTCCAGAAATACCTGCGGTTCGCCTACGTCGATGACGAGAAGGAGTTCGGCGCGCTGTCCTGCAAGACCCGCCAGGGCGGCACGCTCACCTTCACCCTGAACGGCGACGATTCGGCCAACACGGCCGGCGAGGTCACCGTCATGAAAACCACCGCCCCCGGCCGTCTGTTCGTCACGCTCGAGGACGGGCGGGGCGCGGGCATCGCCGTCAGCGGGGAGAACGGTTCGGGGAAGGGCTACCGGGCGGTTTTCCTGGGGTTCCGGTTCGAGGCCGTCTCGGGCGACGAGAACCGGGCCCGGCTGATGAACGAGGTGCTCAACGTCATCCACCCGGGCAAGGACCAGCTCTCCCTGTTCGACTGACCGGGTCGGCTTTCCCGCCGGCGGGGGCCGGGCTGGCTCATCCAGTCCGGTTCCCCGCCTTTGCTGTTCGGGGGACACCCCTGCCGTTCCATTCGGGAAGGATCCCGGCATGACCCGGAGCCTGGCAACGGCTCGGAGTCGGTTCAAGCGGGGAGGCGAGCCGAAAGGCGGTTTTCGGGGAGTTCCGGGGAATCCGCCTGGAAGTCCGAAAGTGCCTGGACGCCAGCCATGCGGGGGGCTCGGCCATGCCCCCCTATTCCGGCCGGCGGGCGGCGGCGGCGAGAGCGAGGGCGGCCAGGGCGCTCTTTTCCTTGTCCTTGATCTCCAGCATGCAGTCGCAGTCAACGCCGCGGGCGGCCTCGAGGAAGGCACGGAAATGGCGCGGGTCGAGGGTCGCGGCGTGGGTGCCCCGGCGCTTGCCGGGTTCCTGACTGCTGTAGTCGACGAGCAGGGGCCCCTGCTCCGGGGCCCAGGTCGCGGCGGCGAGGCGCAGGGCGGCGGCGGTCGGCCCCACCGAGGGCAGAACCTCGTGGTGGAAGACGTCGAACAGCACGGGAAGGCCCGTTCTCTCGTGCAGACAGAGGCAGTCGGCCAGGGAGAACCGTCCGTCGTCGTTCTCGACCGTCAGACGGCGGCGGACGGCTGGGGCCAGCTCTGCCAGACGCCCCGCGAAACGGTCCAGGGCGGCCGCGCGGTCGCCGTAGACCCCGCCGACGTGGATCTGGATGCGGGCGGTGAGGTCGAGGCCCATGGCGTCGAGCACGCGGGCGTGGTAATCGAGTTCCGCCGCACTGCGCCGGAAGATGTCGCGGTCGGGCGAGTTGATCAGGGTGAACTGGTCGGGGTGCATCGTGATGCGGAAGCCCTCCCGCCGGATGAACCGGCCGAGGGCGGCGAATTCCTTCCGGAAGCGGGCGGCCCAGTCGATGGTGCAGACCGGGTGCGAGGCGAACGGCACGAGGTCGGAGGTGATGCGGAAATACCCGAGGCCGTGCTCGCGGTTGAACCCGAGGATCTTTTCGAGGCAGGCGAGGTTGGCCCCGACGGTCTCGACGAGCCGTTCGTCGGAATAGCCGGCCAGCCGGAAGGTGCGGTTGGCGGTACAGCCGACCGAGCGATTGAGGCAGGCGTAGCCGATTCTCATGCGGGGGATCCTGCCGGAAGACTACCACACGCCGACGGCCGTTCGCACGCCGGGATCGTGACCTCCAGTAGTTCCCACCAAGCGAACCGTGGAATCCATGATGGATGGGGATTCGGCCTGACTGTGTCCCCAGCAGAAAGGCAGACCGAAACAAGCCGGAAAAGCGCTTTCGATCAGATGGTGAGAGCTCCGGCGTGACCTCGGGCCGAACCGGACGGGGAGGGACTTTCCGTCCCTGGAGACATGACCACGTGCGAGGGATGTCCCCCCGCAGAAAAAAGTTTCCCCGACGGGGGGCCGGGCGATTCCTGGTGACATCACATCCATCAGGAGGTTCGTATGATCTTCCGCTTCGGGTGGCCCGCTCTTCTTGCTCTCGTGCTCTGGCTGGGCGCAGACGCGGGCGGCGGGTGGTTCCCCCTGCCCCCGCCGTCGGGGGAAAGGGTGGATGGCTTGCCCGGCCCTCGCCTTCGAGCCGTTCCGGGAGGCGGTTTCTCCCGAAGGGGACTCCGACGGCCCCGGGGGCGGGGGGAACCGCTGAGACTCCGGAAGTTGGACGGATCAACCTGCGGGAATCTGCCCTGAGATGCAGTCTCGCCGGAAGAACATGGCCAGGACCGTTGCCCGGATTCTGCGGATCCGGGGCCGGCGCGTCATGCTCGACGCTGACCTGGCCGACCTCTACGGGGTCAGCACCACCCGGTTGAACGAGCAGGTCCGCCGGAATATCGGCCGGTTCCCGGATGATTTCATGTTTCAGTTGTCCCAGAGCGAGGTTGCAGACTTGATATCGCCATTTGCGACATCAAGATGGGGTGGATCCAGGAAGCCTCCCCTGGCCTTCACCGAGTTGGGCGTGGCCATGCTGTCCAGCGTCCTGAGGAGTGAGCGGGCCATCCAGGTGAACATCTCCATCATGAGGGAGTTCGTGCGGCTCAGGCAAATGCCCAGCCTTCGAACGAAAAGCGAGGAGGTCGAGGGCCGCCTTTCCCAGCACAACGAGCGATTCAAAGTTTTGGAGGAGATCGTTTTGCCGCTGATCACGGTCCATCAGTCCTCGCGGAAGAAGATCGGGTTCGACCCGGGAAAGGAATGACTCTGGCGGGCCTGGCGGAGCGGCTCACCGGCCACGGACCGAAAGAGGTCGAATGAAGAAGAAACAGAAGCTCACCCGAATACTGCCCGTTGACCGTCGCATCATCACCGTCCGGGGTCAGCCGGTCATGGTCGATGCCGACCTGGCGTGCCTGTACGGTGTGACGACCAAGGCGTTGAACCAGGCGGTCAAGCGGAACGGTGACCGCTTCCCTGGCTCATTCATGTTCGAACTGGACAGGGACGAAAAAAGGGAACTGGTCACAAATTGTGACCGGTTCCACAACCTGCGCCATTCCACGGTTTTGCCCAAGGCGTTCACCGAAAAGGGCGTTCTGATGCTGGCCAACGTTCTGAAGTCGCCGCGGGCCATCGACGTCAGCATCGCCGTCATCGAGGCGTTCGTCCGGCTCCGGGCCTCCCTTCTCGCCGCGCCTGATCTGGTCGAAAAGATCGCCCGGATCGAGGGGAAGCTGGCCGGGTTCCAGGACCAGCTCGACGCGACAGAGGTTCAGCCGGGGGAGCGTTCCGGACTGGGTGGCGATCAGGCTGGCCAGATGGTCGATCACAGGGGCTCCCAGGGGTCGCACCCTCGGCCGCCACCCCGGTGAAGGCGGGACGGAGACCACGGGGCCCGGATACGGCATGGCCGGGTCCTTCCTTCTGGCAGGGAGTTTCTCGGGACGGACCTCTCCTCGTTGGTGTTTCCCCACATGCAGCAGGGGCGCATTCCTTGACCGAATCGGAATTCGGTCAAGAATCGCGGGGTTCATCAAATGGCGAGCCCTTTCCCCAAATCGGTATCATGTCCCCGCAATCCCACGCGCGGAAACGGTCCTGGGGAACCTTCGGGGAAGGCCCGGGCCGCTGGCGAGCTTACCGTCCGGGGAACAGGGTTCCCGCCTGGAGCTCTTCGATGAAATCGGGGAAGGGAAGGAGGTCAAAGCCTTCCGCGGTCTTCATCCGGCGGCCGCCCGGGCAGACCACCAGCGACCGGCGAAGTCCCGCGAGGCCCGCGATGGCGCGCAGGCCCCTCGTCCAGTCGGGCCGGACGGTGCGGCCGCTTTTGCACTCGATGGCCACGAACTCGTCCCCGCGCCGGAGAAGGAAGTCGACCTCGGTGGCGGAGGCTTCGCCGGGGGCCCAATAGGTCAGGTCGTCGCAGAACCTCCGGTCGTAGGCCTGCGTCGCTTTCAGGACCGTGGCGACAAGGCCCTCGAACAGGGATCCACGGAAGGCCTCCTGGGGAGGAGTCCAGTGCCGGAGCAGGCCGCATACGATGCCGGGATCGATCCAGTAGAGTTTCGCGCGGCGGCGTTCCTTGACCCGGAGCCGGGGCGCATACCCGGGCAAGGAAAAGACCATGAGGGTGTCTTCGAGGATCTGCAGGTAGCCTTCTACCGTGGTGCGGGCCACCTTCGCATCCCGGGCCAGGTTGGCTACGTTGACCGACTGGGCGTGGCACAGGGCCGCCACCGGGAGGAAGCGGGCGAACCCTGGCAGGTTCCTGACCAGGGCTTCCGCCTGGATCTCCTCCTTCAGATACATGTGGCAATACGCTTCCAGCCTCTCTTCGGGGTCGGGATCGGCATGGACAACGGGGAGGGTGCCGAAGCGCAGGGCCCGGTCGAGGTCGAAGCGATCTTCCAGTTCCTGGGGCAGGAAGGGGAACAGGCGCTTCTCCACGGCGCGGCCACCCAGCAGGTTGACCCCGCTGCGCCTGAGTTTCCGGGCGCTCGACCCGCACAGGATGAACCGCAGACCCTGCTCCTCGATGGCGCCGTGGACCTCGTTCAGGAGGTTGGGAAGCCTCTGGATCTCATCGACGAAGACCCACTGGCGGGAGGGGAGGGCCCGCAGTTCCTGGCGGAACCGGCCGGGGTCGGCCAGATACTCCTGATACCGGCCTTCCTCGAGCAGAGAGATCACGTGGGCCCGGGGGAAGACATGGGAAACCCAGGTGCTCTTGCCGGTGCCGCGGCACCCGAACAGGAAAAAGGAACTCTTGGGGGGCTGCAGCAACCGGGGCAGGTAGAGGTTCATATCGCCGTCCTATTTCGCCGAAATATGACGACATCATAGCAAAAAGAACCAAATGGCGAAAGCCGCCGGCACCAACCAGCGGGGAGAGGATTGAGGAAAGGGGTCTGCCATCCTGTCCTGTCCGCGTCCTGCTTTGAGAAGATGGATTCCTATGGGGGCATTCCGGGGACGTGATGCTGAACTCCAAACCCTGAACCATGTCCTCAGAGCCCAGTCTGGCAAGGGATCAGGGATTGGGGTGGGGTTCAAAACCCGCGGTCGAGGTCGCGCAGCGGGTCGCGCCCGGGGACGATCAGGGTTTCTCCA
>CAZKPI010000124.1:8702-10215 GCA_964554555.1 uncultured bacterium | reverse complement strand
CGGGGAAACCCCGCCGGCCGGTGATGGCGCCGCGCCACCCCCGGCGGCCGGAGGCGGCGAGGCCAAGGCCGATGCCCCGCCCGCCGCCGAGGCCCCCAAGGCGGGGGGGAGCGGGGGCGCCAGCAAGACGGTCTCCATGTCCCAGGAGGCCATCGACCAGCTGTCCGAAGTGGCCAAGCTGTCGCTGGGCGCCACCAGTTCGGTCGTCCAGATGCTTCTCAACAAGCCGGTCGAGCTGAATCTCTCCCAGCTCCGGGCGATCCACTACGAAACCCTGGCCAGCGAGTCGGGGAATGAAGAGTGCATCATCGCCAAGATCGCCTACATCGAGGGGTTCGACGGCAACACCTACCTCCTTCTGCGCAAGTCGATCGCGGCCATCATCGGCGACCTGATGATGGGAGGCGAGGGACAGCATCCCGAGTTCCAGGAGATGCACAAGTCGGCCGTCGGCGAGATGCTGAACCAGATGATGGGGAAGACGACCACCTCGCTGTCGGAGATCTTCAAGAAGCGGGTCGATATCGCCCCCCCCAATGTCGAATTGGTCAATTTCAGCGGCGGCCCCCCCAACATGCCCGACTTCCACCCGGACGCCGGGTTTTTGCGGATCGGGTTCCAGCTGAAGATCGGTGACATCGCCGAAACCGAGATGGTGCAGTTGTTGGCCATCGAGTTCGCCCAGCTGATGGCCTCGCAACTGGCCAAACCGACCAAGACCGAGCCCAAGAAGGCCCCGCCGCCGCCGCCACCCCCGGGGGCGCCGGGCGTCGGCCCCACCCCGCCCGCCATGCCCGGGGCGCCGGGAGGGATGCCGGGGATGCCGGTGCCAGGCGGGATGCCAGGAGGAATGCCAGGAATGGGAATGCCAGGGATGCCGGGAATGGGCATGCCCGGAGGCATGCCAGGGATGCCGGGAGCCATGCCCGGAATGCCGGGAATGCCGGGAGCCATGCCGGGAATGCCGGGAATGCCGGGAATGCCTGGAGCCATGCCCGGCATGGGGATGCCGGGAGCCATGCCTGGGATGCCGATGCCCGGCATGGGCATGCCGGGAATGCCGATGCAGGGCAATCCCGCCGAGTTCGGCATGATGCAGATGCCGATGGGAATGGGCCTGCAGTCGAACATCGACCTTCTGCTGGACGTCCCCCTGCAGATCACCGTGGAACTGGGCCGGACCCGGATGTTGATAAAAGATGTGCTTGAATTGGGTATAGGATCTGTTGTAGAGTTGAATAAACTCGCCGGCGAGGCGGTGGAGGTTTTCGTCAACAACAAGCTGATCGCCAAAGGGGAAGTCGTGGTGATCGATGAGAACTTTGCCGTGCGCATAACCAGCATTGTCAATCCACAAGACAGGCTCCAGGCTCTCTAAGGAGGCTCCCGCAAGATGGGGAAGACCATACTGATCGTAGATGACGCAGCCTTCATGCGCATGATGATCAAGGATATCCTGACCAAGAACGGGTACACCGTTCTTGGCGAGGCTCAAACCGGCAAGGAAGCGGTC